>CAMDYM010000012.1 GCA_945910425.1 uncultured Candidatus Melainabacteria bacterium
TTACAAAAAGATATTATTGCTAAAAAAGTTGTTCAAAAAATGAAAGCGGGAGAGTTAATTACTGATATTAATGATAAAAGACAATTTAAAAATAACCAAAACAACAACCCGCCATACACTCCAATGAGAAGTATAGGAGGTATACAGAAAAATGGATTACCGACAGGATATGCAACTTCAACCGATGATAATAATCATGTTTTTACCCCGAATGAAATTGATAAAATGAGTGATGAAGAATTTAGTAAAAACGAAGCAACAATCATGCAACAACTAAAGAATGGTTTAATACAAAATGAACAATCAAAAACCGATTTTTCAGGTTATTCCAATCCTTTAACAGGCAGCAAACAAATATTTTCCCGTTAAGATATTGAAACAATGAGTAATGATGAATATTCTCAAAACGAAAAAGCCATTAATGCTCAATTAAATTCTATTGGCATACCTACAAATAATGAATTAGAATCAAAAACAACATTTAACGGCGGAATCGTTTATGTAAATTCATACACGAGAAATGACGGAACTAAAGTAAAAGGATATTATAGAGCAAGATAAAATTTATGAAGGAGATGAAATCTCATCTCCTTTTTTACACCAGAACATAAATCCTGTCATCATATTCCTTTGCTTTGGCAAGTTGTTCAGGTGTTATATGAACAACTAAAGCTTCAATTTTCGGGTTATAGACAACAATTTCGTTAGTATAACCATTTTCACCTTTTTCTCTCGGGCGTACTAATTCTGTTTGAATATTAGAAACCACTTGTTGGATTTCTTCTTTTTTAATTGTACGACCTGTTTTTAATGAAACATCAGAAACATCTTCAAGCTGTTCAAGATTACAAATATTTGTATAAAGTTCCAAATATTCTTCATCTGTCAAATTCAAACTTCCTTTAATTTGATTTGAAATTACTTGTCTATCTTTTTTATTGTCCAAAAATCCTTGTTGCGGATCTTGAAGATACATTGCCCGTTTTGCATATTCTCTGCCGCGATGACCGCCTGTGCAGGAAACATCTTTTCCCGCAAGAACAATATTTGCGTTATTTCCGCTTACAATATATGAACCTGAATAATTATAACCTGTTGAAAATTTTTGTCTGCAATCAAGCAAACTTGTACTCAAACAAACTTCTTTACTATCATCACAAAGCGCTTCAAAATTACTTAAATCATCGCTTGAAGAGTGGCACAGGAATTTTAAATCCTTAACTTTCGTACCTTTCGGATAACCGTATTTTTCAACAGACATTTCAGGATCGCGCAAGTCAAGATATCTTGTACCTGATGGTGTTTTATCATAATACTTATCATCTTTTGGCAGTTGGTTTACAAATAACGGAATACCTGTTTGGTTAATTGTTTCAATATTTCTATTTATTTGCGCAATTTTTTCAGGGTTTGGGTTATACTCAAATCCGGCAGAATTACTGTCCGCTTTTTCAAAAATTTCAGCCATTTTAAAATCATTCGGACGTCTGAAATCAAACGCGATATCCTCATTTGACCTGCCATCTACAAGCCAGTGACTGTGATTTATAAGATTATAAATCCGTTCTTTTTCATCAAAAGATAAATCTGTTTTCTTTATAATTTCTTTTGCTAAAACAGCACTTTTCCTTGCATGACCTTCATCAACTTCTCCCTGAACTTTGCCAAAATCGTGGAACAGGGTTGCTGTCATTAATATTTTTTGTTCAGCAGGAGGTAACGATTTAAAGTTTTTATCATTCAAAATTCGTTTCATATCATCCATTGTATGATAATCTATACTATCACCGCGGTGCTGAGGTTTCCCGATAACAGACACAAATTCCGGGAACGCTTGAATTATATTATTTAATTCATTTTCCAAAACTTTATCGTTTGAATCTAACTTAACCTTATTCTCAAGCATGAATTTATTAACATATACTTGCCCCTGCTCAATTATATTTTTAAGATTATCATCAACTTCATCTTTGGTATCAGGATTCGGGAAGTTTATAATATCATTAGCGGAATTTATCTTAAACCCGAAGTGTTCAAAAACTTTTTTCTTATCTTCATTTGACAAATTTTGAGTTAATTTATTGAAATCTTTGATAAATTCTTCCCTTGAATATTCTAAAGGAAAACCTTTTTCATACTTTTTAATATCTGTTTTATTAAGAGCTTTTGTTAAATTTTCAATACCATCAGATGATAAAATTTTTTCAATTTTTGTTTTATCAACAGGAATTGAGCGGCAAGGAATATTCCGTCTTCGCGTATCCAAATTTTGAACTAATTCTTCATTTGAATCAACATTTCTTAAATCATTAACATACTCAAACTTTGTAAGTGGGGAATGTTTTGATAAGTTTTTAGCTTCTTCTATAGTCAAAGAGTCATAAGTCGGAAAAGCAAAAACCAGAGATTGCATCAAATTTTTTTGCGCACTTGCCGAAAGATTATCAAAATTCTCATAGTTTTTTAATGTAGATACAAAAAAATTTAATTTAATCCTATCATCAAGATATGAATTATCATGAGGCCTGTTACGGCTTATTCTAAAAATTTCATCAATATCTTCAGGTTGTAATTTGTCATACGCCAAGGCATTATAAACCTGCCCAAACCCCATTGTTTGCAAATATTTGGTTGTACCTTTTTTAGCTCCGTCAATTTGTACATTTTTTAAAATTGTATTATATTTTTTACTTACCAATTCATAATCATGTTTTGCTAATTCATTTATTAAATCTTTGTGCTTAAAAGCCTCTGAGTATGAGTCAACCGTACCGTTATCAACAAACAATTTCGCAATCTTAGCAGCATTAATTTTTTGTTTGGTTTCAGGACTATTAATCGTTTCATTTACCTGAGTTGCAACTTCTCTAACTTTATCGGCAATCTTACCAAAAATCCCCGAAGGTTTATTTCCAAATGGTCCGAAAGACGACACAAAAACATCAGGTTCCTGGTCTAAACTTACATAAGGCAGCGCAGAAGAAATACCAACAGCTCCCGCAATCCGACTTAAATTAACTTTATTAATACTATCTAATGAATTAATGTCCATTAAATTTCCCCAAAATAAGCTTACTTATATATAAAGTAAAAATTTTAATAAAAATTGCTTTTTAAAGGTTTTAATGTTAATATATAAAGCATTCGTGAGGGATTAGATGAAACGAAATTTCTTAGGGCAATATTTAAACAAAATCGCAAATTTTCCTGCTTGGGCAAAGGAAATTATTTATAACAAATTATCAGAAGATATTAGGGATGAAAACCCATCATACGTTTTTGCAACATACAAACCTGTTTTGACATATAAAGGCAGATGTGAACTTGATTTTAAAAAATCAGGATTTGACACAAATATCTATAATATTCTTGAATCCTGCGACAGAGATTACGCAATTTCAGAGATTGCATTAAATACTTACCTGTCTTTAGAAGAAATCGCAACATACTTTTTATTTTGCGTAGACGAGGGCTTCCTTGAACTTCCCGATGATTCACGAATTCTTAACCTTGCAGGGTTTTTAACAGGTAAATTCAGGACGGGCGAATACTTTGTTAATAACGGCACAATTTCAGAATCTCAACTTGATGATGTTATTTCTAAGCAAGAAAATACCCATTCAAATAAAAAATTCGGACAATATTTAATTGATTCGGGGTTTATTTCTCAAAAACAGCTTGATATTATCTTAAACATTAAAGAAGAAGCAAAAAAAAGATTTATCTTAGACCATAACGAAATCCCGAAAGTTTCCGAAGCAATTCAAAACGAATACGAAAAACAAATAGAACATTTAAAATCCGAAAACCAACAGTTAAAATCAAAATTAGAACAATTATTAACCATAGTGAGAAAAAATAATGATTAAAAATACAGAACCCGCAAAACTTGTAACCTATAACAGAGATGGGCTTATTGAACGAGAACACTTCGGATACATTGTCAGATGCAATAAAATAAAAACCGTTGAAAAAGTCGGTGATGACAAAAATTATCCGTTTTACATTCGTTCTTGCGCTAAGCCTTTACAAGCTTCATTAATAATTGATTATGAACTTGATAAAAAATTTAACTTAACAGATGAAGAAATTGCCGTATGTTCAGCCTCTCATGCGGGAGAAAAAGTTCATACAGATATTGTTAAAGGTATATTAGAAAAATTTGAGATTTCAGAAAACAAATTAAAATGCGGAAACCACGAACCCATATCAAGAAGCGCTCAGGATGAATTATTACTTAACGGCAAAACCGCAACGGCTATACACAATAATTGTTCAGGCAAACACGCAATGATGCTCGGATTATGTAAGTTAAACGACTGGGATATGGATAATTACGATAATATAAATCATCCGCTGCAAAAAGCAATTCTGGGAAAAATTTATGAACTTTGCGAAATCAAAACACAATACCAGATAACAAAAGACGGGTGCGGAGTTCCGGTTCCTTCAATGCCGTTAGAAAACCTTGCAAAAGGTTATTTAAATCTTTTCTGCAACCCGAAATATGAAAGAATTAAAAACGCATTTTTGAATAATTCATACATTATAGGCGGTGAAAACAGAACTGATACAAAGATTATTGAAAAAACAGAAAATCTTATTGCAAAAGTTGGAGCAGGCGGACTTTGCGTTGTTGTTAATCTTGAACTTGAAGAAGCTTTTGTTGTTAAAATTTGTGACACAGATATGACCGCAAGAGAATTTGTAACCGTTGACTTAATCAATAACCTGCATTGGGGACATATTGATTTGTCACATGATATTTTGACAATCAACGGAGATAAAATCGGCAAAGTTGTAACGCTGTTGTAACATAATTTTACTCATTTTTAATGATTTAACATGTTTTTGCTATACTATTAGTAAGTATGGTTGGATTTACCCTATTATCAGGGATAGAACCTTTTATAGTCGAAAGGAAAAACTAAAAAATGAAGAAACTTATGACTTTTTTGATGACACTTTTATTAAGCGTACAGTCTGCTAATGCAATGAGTGTTGATGATTTTATTAACCAAAATATTGCACCTTTTACTGACAAAATCGCTAAAATTATTTTCTTCCCTATACCTGTGGCAGGAAATAATGTTCCATTAATTATTTTTTGGATACTTTTTGCAGGGATATTTTTTACATTATATTTCAAAGGAATATCCGTTTGGGGATTCAAACATGCAATTGATACGGTAACAAAACCTTCAGAAAAAGGTGAAGGTGATTGCGGTGAAGTTTCTTCATTCCAGGCTCTTGCAACAGCACTATCAGGAACCATCGGTATCGGAAGTATTGCAGGGGTTGCAATTTCTATTTCAATCGGCGGACCCGGAGCTGCTTTTTGGATATTTTTCGGAGCACTTTTAGGTATGTCTATAAAATTTGTCGAAGCAACATTAGCTGTTAAATACAGAAGATTTAACTCTGACGGTTCAGTATCAGGCGGTCCGATGCACTATATTGCTCACGGTTTAACCAGAAAAAATATGCGCTGGTTAGGTCAACCGCTATCTGTAATCTTTGCAATTCTTTGTATTGGTGGAGGTATTACAGGCGGTAATATGATTCAAATTAACCAAACCGCACACCAAATTATATTTATTACAGGCGGAGAACACAGTATTTTCCACGGATTCACCTGGGTTATCGGTGTTATTGCAGCAATACTCATCGGTTTAGTTGTAATGGGCGGTATTAAAAGCATTGCTAAAGTTACAACAATTTTAACTCCGACAATGTGCGCTTTATATATTATTTCAGGAACTATCGTAATACTTGCTAATTTTGCAAATATTCCTCACGCTATAGGTTTAATTATTAAAGAAGCATTTTGCCCAACAGCAGTTGCAGGCGGAGTTTTTGGCACAATCATTATCGGTCTAAGACGTTCTGTCCAATCAAACGAAGCAGGAACAGGGGCTGCCGCTATTGTTTATGCTACCGCTCAAACTAAAGAACCTGTTTCTCAAGGTTTTGTAGCATTACTTGAAACATTTTTAACAGGCGTTCTTTGTTTATTTACTTCTTTTGCAATTATTTTCTCAGGAGTATTAAATACAACACAAATCGGTAAAATTTCCGGAATAGAACTTGCATCAAATGCTTTCCAATCAGTAATTCCGTTCTTCCCGATTATTCTTTCAATAATTGCGGTACTGTTTGCAATGTCAACACTAATCAGCTGGGCATACTACGGTCAGAAAGCTTGGACTTTTCTTTTAGGTGAAGGTAAAAAACGTGTATTAACATTCAACTTAATCTACTGTTTATTTATCGTAATCGGTTCGGCTATGAACGTTCAATCAATTATCGATATAACAGATGCTATGATGATTGCAATGTGCGTTCCAAATATTATCGTACTTTATATCTTAGCTCCTGAAGTTAAAAAAGACTTAAAAGCTTATTGCCAAAAATATAAGATTGCCAAATTTGTAAATCATAAATGGATTGCAGAAGCAGAAGCTGTAAAAGTTAAATAAGAAAGGAAATAAAACAAAATGTCAGATTTGATTATTGTAACAGTTTCAGGTGTAGACAATGTGGGTATTGTTGCCAAAGTAACAGCAACAATGGCCGAGTATACCGTTAATATTGAAGATATTAAACAAACTTTAATGCAAGGGCATTTTGTAATGTTTATGTTATGCGACATTTCAAAATCAGATTATTCATTCAAGGAAATCAAAGAAGCGTTGACAAACTGCGGAAAAGAAATGGGAATGGAAGTTTGGATACAGAAAAAAGAAATTGTCGATAATATGCACAAGATATAAGTTTAGTCTATAGGTTAATAAGTCCATAAGACGATAAGTTCTTTACAATATGTGGATTGGGCTTTCAGCCCCACAAAACAAAATTGGTTGAGGTTTCTACCTCAACCAATTTTTATAAAAAATAAAGCAGTCCGTAAGCCGTGTTCTGTTTTAGATAATCATCTGTCTGGGGATAGGATTACTCCTAAACTCTAGCGATTTTTTCCGAAGTTGGCGAACAACCTTTATAACCTTCGACTCAATCTTGCATCCGACCGGGGTTTACCTGGCTGAAGCCTTCCGACTTCACCGGTGAAGCTCTTAACTCACCGTTGCACCATCGCCTGTGATTTCCCTCTTTCTTTAGAAGAGGGTTAAGGTGAGGGTTTCCCCTTACCCGTTTAATCCATCGGCAGTCTACATTTCTGTGGCACTATCCGCCGCCTCACGACGCCCGGAGTTTCTCCGGCGGCCTGTTCTGGGATGCACGGACTTTCCTCACTTAAATTACTCTAAGCGCGATTATCCGACTGCTTTATTTATTATTCTGTTACATCTTTTGTAATGGTTACAGCATCTATTGCCCAGGTATCCGCATCGTCGATTTTAACACGACCGTCAGCGTATACCCTCATTGTAAACCTGTCATAGTTCGTTCCTGTTCCGACAGTACCGCCTATTTTTGCGGCTGATGTTGATTGACCTAAATTCGGTCCTCCGTCGGTACCGTTTACATCTGCAACAACTTCTATATATTGATCAGGATCATCTTTCGTTCCTAACTTGCTGCCTTTTACAATATGCCAGGTTATACTGTTTTGAGTATAATCAGTATCTGTAGAACCTGATATACCTAACTTATCTAAAAATAGTGTTGCGAATTTTGTTTCAGCATCACCTTCAGTTAATATAGTACCTGTATTGTCTTTACCACCCCATCTTGAGCAGTTCGGATACCCGAAACCATCATCAAAACCAACTCTTACACCTGAAGAATAAGATGTTTTATCAGGATAGCATCCTTCATCATTTATCAATTCACTCACTAAGGTTTGAGTCGCATAATAAGCTCTTTTTGCCATAATAACATTCTGATTAGGAAGAATGTTAAAAATTACAGGCAATAAAATTGCACAAAGTACAGCGATAACACCTAATGCGACCAACAATTCCGTAAGCGTAAACGCTTTATTACATCTTTTCATCTCTTAAAATCCTCAATTCAAGTATATTTTAATTATATCATATCGGGTTGTATTTTTCAACACAATATGCTATACTGGGTTATTAAATAGGAAGGAGAATGTAACATTTTGTTAACATAGTAGCAAAATAATACATTCAGACGAGTTAATATCACATCACACATTTTATAATGTGTAGGACACGAAAGCACGGATATTTGGGATTATATTATCCCTAAATAGAAGTAAAGGGTTAAAGAATATGGTCGATAACAGGTCAGCCGGCTATTTCGGTATTGGCGGAGCTTTTAATTTTAAAAGCGGTGACATATCAGGAACAGCTGCAAAACTATCAGATGATAAAATGGGACAAGGCGGTGAGTACTTCGCTCAACAAGCCCAAGAGGAAGAAGCGCCTGTTCAAAATAATCAATATATGGATCAAAGCGCAGTTTTGCGCGCAACCCTTAATTCTCTTGCAATGATGAATGTTGCTAATGTTCTTAATGCAAAAAAACGCAAACCCGTTTTAGATGAAGAAGACAAGATTACAGAAGATTTAAAAGAAATCCTCAGGATGAAAAAACTTCAAAATCAACACCACCACTACGACCCTGAAGATGAAGAAGAGGAGTTATAACCCCCTCTAGCTTCCAAAATAGTTTGTTAATCCGTCATGTAATTTTTCGTTTTTACAAAGCTTTTTAAGTTTTGAAATTGCTCTGTTTTCAATTTGGCGGATACGTTCTCTTGATACTCCGTATTGAGAGCCGATTTCATCTAAAGTTTTCTTCATTCCGTTATTATCCAATCCATAGCGAAGAATTAAAACATCACGTTCTTTCTGGCTCAGTTGGTTCAGAATTTGTCTTATATCTTCTAACAAATTATCATGGGTAACTTTACCGTCAGGTGTAATTGTCGAATTATCAACAATAAAATCTGCAATTTTAGACGAATCCTCATCAGATGAAGCCGGAGTATCCATGCTAACAGTTGACTGAGCTGATTTAATTATTGCAGTTAATTTAGCAACAGGAAGCCCCATACGATAAGCAATTTCCTGTTTTGTAGGCGGATGCCCGAGTTCGGTTGTTAAATCAATTGTTGCTCTTCTTATTTTACCGATAGAATCAATCATATGAATCGGCAATCTTATAATTCTTGCTTTATCGGCGATTGCCCGGGTTATTGATTGTTGAATCCACCAGGTTGCATAAGTTGAAAATTTGTAACCCTTTTTATAATCAAATCTGCCCGCAGCTTTAATTAACCCAACATTACCTTCTTGAATTAAATCCAGAAACGATAAACCGCGTCCTATATATTTTTTTGCAATACTTACAACAAGACGAAGGTTGGCATTTACCAGCAAATCTTTTGAAAATTCGTCATGGTCTTCTTGAATTTTTTTAGCCAAATCTAATTCTTCTTCTGTTGATAATAAAGGAATTTTACCGATTTGTCTTAAGTAAATTTTTACACTGTCGTCAGAATTAATTGAAACCAGACTTTCTTGAACTTTAGGGTCTTCAACAGATTTTAAGACATCTTCACCGTCTTCGTTATCATCATCTGATTCAAGCTCTTGAAGCTTTTTAAAATCTATATTTTCATCAGAAATATCATCAGTTAATATTCCGAACTTTTCAAATTCTTTTTTCACAATATGCTCCAATCTTATCTAATATGATATAACCAAGCAAAATTTTTGAGGTCATCTTATTGTATTATTTATTATTATTTAATTTTTGACGAAGTGTTTCAAAAATAATCGCACTTAAGGCATTTGATACATTTAGAGAATTAAAACTGTTTTGCATAGGAATTTTTACCACAAAATCAGATGCCTTCAAAAGTGACTTTGAAACCCCTGCATGCTCAGCTCCCATAATTATTGCAAAGTTCATATCATTATATTTAACATCATAATAATTATCTTTTGCACTTGCGTCTGTTGCAATTATCCACCAGTTGTTATCCTTTAGTTTTTGAACAGCATTAACAGGGCTATTTACTTTTATTATAGGAATGTGATTTATTGCACCCGCACTGACCTTTTCAACAGTAGAATTAACCTGAACATTACGTCTTGCAGGAATTATAATCCCGTCAACACCCGCGCAGACACAAGTTCTTATTATTGCGCCCAAATTATGTGAATCTTCTATACCGTCTAAAATTACTAAAGATGAATTTGTATGCTCCCTGCTGTTTAAAAAATCATCCAGTTCTACATAATTTATCGGAGAAACCATTGCAATTACACCCTGATGATTAAATTCAGCATAGGGTTGAAATTTTTCTTTTGCCACAAATTGAAATACAATCCCTTTTTCTTGTGCCAATTCTTTTATTTTATTAACTTTTACATCATTGTGAATATTTTTGGAAATAAGAATTTTATTAATTTCTCTGTTTCCCGCAATCAAAGCTTCTGTTATTGAATTTTTACCGAATATTATATCAGTATTTTCCATACTACTTTGAAACCTCCAACATTCTATCAATACATTTTACCGCTTTTTGTGCAACATCTTCTTTTACAAAAATTTCGTTATTTTCCTCTTCCAAAACATATAAAATATCTTCTAAAGATGTCATTTTCATATTCGGGCAAACAATATTATTTTTAACAGGAATAAATTCTTTATTCGGATAATCACGTTTTAGCCTGTCAACAACACCTTGTTCTGTTGCAATAATAAAGGATTTATTATCGGAATTTTTAGCAAAATTCATAATCCCTGTTGTACTTCCGACATAATCAGCCAACTCAACAACCGACATATGACATTCAGGATGGGCAAGAACCAAAGCATTTGGGTGTTCTTCTCTTGCTTTTTTAATATCATCAGGTCTTATCTGCAAGTGTGTAGGACAAAATCCCGGGTATGTTATAACTTCAACATTACCTAATTGCTTTTCAACCCATTTTCCTAAATATGTATCAGGTAAGAATAATATCTTATCAACACCCATGCTTTTTACAACTTTTACGGCATTTGAACTTGTACAGCACATGTCGCATTCTGATTTAACTTCTGCTGTTGAATTTACATAACATACAACAGGGATATTCGGATTTTTTGACTTAAATTCTATTAATTGATTATAGTCAATCATATCAGCCATTCTACAGCCCGCTTCAATTTGCGGCAGTAAAACTTTTTTATCGGGCGACAAAATCTTAGCGGTTTGTGCCATAAAATACACACCCGCAAATACAATAATTTCAGCATCGGTTTTTGAGGCAACCTGGCTTAAATATAAAGAATCTCCCACATAATCCGCAACTAAATCGATTTCAACAGGTTGGTAACAATGCGCCAATATAACAGCTTTTTTCTCTTTTTTTAACTTATTTATACTTTCAACTAACTTTTTCAAAACGCCAAATCCTCCATTGGGTGTAAATTTATGTTAAGTTTTTTCTATTTATAAAATATATTGTATAATAAAAATAAGATAATAGTAAGAAGAGTAAAAAGGTAGATATGTTAAATAATTTATTTGGTGGAAGCGGGGCAGAAGTCTATATTACAGTATCACCTTCCTGCGGTTTAGAGTTAATGGAAGTTGATAAATCAGGTAACATTAAATCTTACGCGCATACCGCATTAGCTTATAACGAAGCTCAAAGGGAAATTGCTGATTATAACGAATTTAAATCAGCCTTAGAATCATTGCTCCAAATGAGAAATATTAACCCTGCTAAAGCTCAAGTTCACTTAAGTATTCCAACAGTTTGGTTCGGTTTAAAAGAAGGACTACCCCTACTATTGGATAACCCTGCAATTGATAATATCGTACTTGGAGAACTTGAACAAACTTACATTTTCAAAAGAAAAGACCCGATGCCTGTTTGGTTTGACGCATTAGCATCAACAAACTCTGACTCAAGAAGTGTATTTTACAGTGCAGTTCAAAAAGATGCCATAGAACAAATTAAAGAAATACTTACAGCAATGGGAGCAACTCTTGTTAGTGTAGAATGTTCTTTATTTGCAGATTTGAAAGCTCTTGCTTATACAAACATTGCCGCTGAACAAATGCAAGAAGGTTATTCTTGGAGTTTGATGATTATCAACAACAGCGGATTCCAATTATTAGGTATGGTTGGTAAAAAAATTATTGAATTTTATGAAGAACCGCTGCCTATTAAATCTTACGAAGGTGAAGAAATATATTCTGCTATCGAAAATGCGGCTCAAATCGCTTTGATGAGCACCCCTTCAAGTTCATTGATGATTATCTCTGAAACAGATTTAGTTTCAGCAGAAATCATGGCAAGCAGATTACAGTTTAGCGGTAACACTCTTTTCATTGAAGATAACCAATTCAGAAAAGAACCGCTTACAGAAATGAGCTTAAATATCTTACAAGAAGATCAGATTAAAGTTTCATTACACTCAATAGGCTGTATTGCTCCTGACGGTTTAATCCCTGTAAGCGTAAACTTCATAGCTGAAGGCGGTAAAAGTAAAACTGTCGCAGAAGAAGTTGTAATTCCTATTGACCTTGGCGGAGGAAAAGTATTTGAACTGACCCCGACTAAAGCTTTAATAATTGCGGGCGTTATAGGTGTAATTTTTGGCGGTGCGGTATTTGGAGCTTTTAAATATACCGAAGGTCAATGTACAACAGCTCAAAGCCAAATTTCAGAACTTGATAACCAAATAACTCAATTAGATGCTGAAATTAAAGCCTATGAATCCAAAAACGGAGATTCAGGATTTGACGCTTTAGCTGAAATCGAGCGAGTTCTACAAAATAACACAACAAAAATAAAAGTCTTTGCAGCTTTAGGTGAATCAATTCCAAAAAACCTTTACCTAACATACTTTATGACAGGTAATGACGGCATGATTAACATAAAAGGATGTGCAGATACAGTTGAAGATGTTTACGTATTCTTTAAAAACCTTAAAGAATCACTTTTAGAATCAAAATTACGTATCAGCAAACTTGACTTAAAATCAGGAACATTGGATACAATTATCAGCAATACAGCTTCAACAATTGATAATGCTCCGTATATTTTTGAAATAACCAACATGGATGATACTCAATTAAAATCATTCATGGACAAATTGTCAGGTAAAACTCCGGAAAATAAAGACCAAAAAGATGACAATAACAACAACAATAATAATGATAAAAATAACAAACCGGCTCAAAATGATAACCAACAAGCAGAACCGGCGTCTAACTAATCGTTTTTAAAGGATAGATTATGGATACAGAAAAACTAAAACAATTTTATTTATCAATTCTTCTAATATTTGCAATAATAGGCGGATGTATTTTCGGGATTCAAAAAATTGTTGAAAATCACAACAATCTTACAAGCCTTCAAGCTGAAATTGAATCTAAAAATGCAACTATTCAGCAAAAACAGGCTACATTAGATGATTATAAGAAAAAAGAAGCAGAAGAAAAAGCTAAAGAAAAAGAAAGCGAAAGTGCTAATAAGCCATTCTACAAACCAATTGAATCCGGAATGGATACAGAATCAGTTATTGCAGGTGAATTTGCCGAAGTTTTACAACTGGTTCGTGCAAATAAAATCAAGGTTCGTTCAATCAAATATGATTACGATCCGAAAGATGATAACTTTGTTCAAGGCGCAGGTGAAAAGTATAACGTTGCAAGATTGAATATGGAAATGATTAGTAATTACTCAGATTACGATAATTTCTTAAAAGAAATGTATAAACACGAACATTTCCTTGATATTCAATCAGTCGAAATTGTTCCTTACAAGAAAAACAAAAAAATACTTTTAATAAACTTTAAAGTTAAATTATATGCAAAAAAATAAATGGTCATACAGGTCAGGTAAATACCTGACCTGTAGTTTTTAGTGGTGGAGTTAGGAGAATTTATGATTACAAAAGAAGTTAATGATTGGATTAAAAAAGTTGAATGCGGGAATTATACATCCTGGGATATTATGGAAGAATTTGCACATATTGCAAAATATCTTACAAAAGAAGAAATTCAACAAATAAAAAAACGTCTGGACGCTTCAATTAAACATTAAAATATGTTATAATAAAGATATAGTCTGCGAGGTTTTTTAATGTCTTATTATGATAACTTACTGGAAAAAATCCCCAAGATAAAAAAGATTCTTGATAATGATACAAATTATACCATTTATCATTATACAAAACCCGAAAAACTTTTAAACATTTTATCTTGCGGAGCTATAAGGTTTTCTAATGCTCTTTATCTAAATGACAAAGAAGAAATCGCATATTCATACAGGCTTATAGTTCATCTTATAAATGAATTTGACGGACTTAATCCGGATTTGTTTGATAAAATCAAAAACCATTTTACAAATAAATATAAACACATCGTAGACGGAGAGGATGATTTTGAAAATAAGCTTGAATATTTTACAACATCATTCTCTACAGACTCAGATAATCTGACACTTTGGAATAATTATGCAAAGGGTAAAAGTTATACAGGATACAATATCGGTTTTGATAAGAAAAAACTTATAAATGAAATGACGGATAATGATTACCTGCCGATATACGGGAGCGTAATTTATGATAAACAAAAACAAATAAAAATTATCCACGCAATTTTCAAAAAATGGAATATGCTTTTTGAACGCGCCCTGAATTGTAAAAAAACAAACGAAGTAAAGCTGTTTAATATTCTGTTGGAGCTTATCGACGTATTAAGCATAGTAAGTATTTTCTTCAAAAACCCTCAATTTAAGAACGAACGCGAATACAGAATTGTCATTGTAAATGCTTTTGGAACAGAAGGTTCAAAACCGACAGGCGTAGTTGAAAAAAACGGATTATTCGTACCGTACTTAGAATATAAATTTTCAAAAGACGCGGTATCTTCAATAAATATCGGTCCGACTTTTGATGAGAACATTTTCTACACAAGCACAAACAGAATGCTCTTAAATTACGGGTACCAAGATAAAGAAGTTTACCGTTCAAAAATTCCGTTAAGGTATTAAAATTTTTATATTAAATCACTATAAGGGAAAGTTTTAATATAATTTTCCATATACTGCCAATTCGGATTACCGTTTTCATCCGGCGGAAGCTTAATTTTAGATTGAAGCATCTTTTCTTTACCCCATTTTCTGCCATATGAAAAGCGATACTTTTCTTTTTGAATTACCGTAATTATAAACATTGCAATATATTTATTTAATTTAAACTTTGGAATCAAAACATTTACATCACCGGTTGCAAAAAAATCATCAGGCTGATAAAATGCCGAACCAACAGAACCATTAGCTGCAACAGTTATTTTATTACCCGAAAATTTTTCTTCGCTATCATTTGTGTAAATAGTTACACCATTGTCACTGTCACTTGAAGATACAACAGGAATTGTTCCAACATCTATATCAGTCATTGTTTGATTGCCTTTTTCTATTTCAAACAACTCTTCAAACGTAAACTCTTTCCAACCTTTGGTATCAAACACCTCTGACGGATTATTATTTGTTGTTTTTATTTTTGAATAATCAATCTTAGTATTTTTTAACCACTCAGGTAATTCAGGTAGTTCAATATCACCTAAAGTTTTATTAGCCTGCCTTCCGTATTGGTATCTATATGCATTCATTTTTATCGCATGGCAATAAAATAATTTTTCCTCTAATGACATTTCTTTTTTAGGAATTAATAAATATAAATCTCTTCCGCTATAAAAAGGTTTTAATTGTACAAATGTCGATAAAACACTGCCGCCGCAAGCACAAGTCAAGACCCCTGCCGGCTGAGGTTCTTTTCCTTCTATCTTTTTTACTTTTGCAACTATACCATTATTTTTTGAAGTTCTTGATACAAAATTAATACCATCAGGAGAGTCTGTAATTTCACATGTATTCAATTCTAAATTAATACCATATTTAGGCTCAAATAAATCACTTACCTTCATATTAATCACCTGATCTCACTAAATATGCAAGATAATCATTTATTGTTTTTTGAAAATCTTTTGGTTGCAAAGCAGAATAATCGGTCTTCATATAAGCTTCACATAACCACTCATCTTCAAAAGTTACTTTATGCTTAGCGGTTAAGCCTTCTTTTATCTCTTTTTCTTTATATAAAGATACCCAATTTTCTTTTATCTGTTTCCACTTATTAAATTTATCAATTCGTCCTAACTTCTTAGCCTTAACAAAACCGTCATCTTTATAATATCCAAAGAAAGTATTTTCATTCTTATTATGAGGTTTATGAGCTTCCCAAACCATTACACAGACATTTGTACTGGCATTATTTGAATAAAATATATCATCAGGCATTGAAAATACCGCTTTTAAAGTATGATGTTTAAACAGTCTTTCTCTCTCATCTTTAAATTTTGTACCGATAGCACAAGCCATAGGAACAACCGCAACCCCGATACCTCCTACAGTTAAAATATTTAACATATTTTCAATAAATTCCAATTCAACATGGTCAGTTTGAGAATACGGTGGATTTATTAACCCAATATTTATATTTTTACTTTTAAGATTTGAAATAATATCTTTTTTGAAACAATCGCCATAATAAATATTTGATTTACCGTCCCCCCGAACAATCATATTAGCAATAGCAAGAGTATAAATATCATCATCACTCTCAACACCGTACAATGATTCTTTTTTAATATGTTGAATATCTTGTTCTGTTGCATCTTGAAACATTTTACTCATAGCCGTTACCAAAAATGCCCCTGAACCACAGCATATATCTACAACTTTGCTATACTTATTTACATCAGCCAAATCAACCATAAATTCAGTTAAATGCTGCGGTGTTAAAACAATACCTAAACCGCTGCCATCACCACCGCTATATTTTACAAATTCATGATAAAAAATTCCTAACGCATCAATTGCATCGGATGAATAATCCATCATTGGTTTTATTTTTATTTCAAGTTGTTCAATATACCATAACAACGAATTATCTTCGCCTAACGGAATTTCTTTTAATTTTCCATTTTTACCAATCATTTTAAAATGGTGTTTAATATCATCAATTTTCTCTTGCCTTATATCACTTTTATTCAATTCATCTTCAATAGCTTTTTGTAAAACTGTTAATAACGAAGAAAAAGAATTTAAATTTCTATAATCATTAAGAAAATCTTCATTTTTAAGAGCAATTAAAATTCCTGCAATAAAAACAGGTTTTGCACGCTCTGTAACCTTTAAAGCTCTTAAATTATCATGCATTGTTAATGCTAATTTACGAATATCTTCTAAAGAAATCTCTTTCCTTACAGTTTTACCGTTTACTAAATTCAAACAATTTAAAGGATCATAAAGAGTATCTTTTCCGCGTGGAATATTAATATAAGACTCCATACCTTTCAACCAATAAAAAGTTGAAACCTTCATTTTTTCTTTGTTAGTTCCGCTGACAGCAATCGCAATTACATTATAATTATCTTTTAAAAATTTAGCATAATATAAAACTCCGTCAACAGCATAATTTTTCGGATGATTTAAATTTTCGGAACAATGATATTTAACCGTTTTTTTACACTCAATAACAATAATTGTATCATGATTATTATTAAAAGTAACAATATATTCGGGTTGACCTTTGCCTGAGCCGCACTTTGTAAAATCATTCAAGTCACAATCCTTCGGCTTGCCGCCGGCTTTTTTCAATGCTGAAATAATTTTATCAAATTTAGGAACATCACCTTGTTCATAAACAAATCCAAAATCATTTTCTCCAAGTTCTATTTGCATTTCTTTCAGAACAAGTTGTTCTGTTTTACGTTCAGTCATAATTCCCTCAACTATTCCTCCTTGATTATACCTAAAAAGCATAATCATTATTCGTTTATTGCAAATCGTTTACAAATAATTAGCCTTACCTAACCATGTCAAGACTCTCTAATTCTGGTATAATAACAAAAAATGAAAGGAGATTTTATGATTATAGAATTAGATGAATCTAATTTTGATAATGAAACAAAAAACGGTCTTAAACTTATTGAATTTTACACAACCTGGTGTTCATATTGTATGAAACAACGTATTGAGCTTGAAGAATTAAAAGATTCAGATATGTGGATTGGAATTGTTGATTGCGAAGAAAGCCCGAAAATTGCTCAAAAATTCGAAGTAAAAGGTTTCCCTACATTTATGCTTTTAAAAGACGGTGAAAAAATCGCAGAATTTGCAGGGTTTCATCAAAAAGCTCAATTACTGAATAAACTTATGAAATACATTGCATAAGCTTGTTACACTTGACAGATTGCACCGATATCTTATATATTTACCCCTCAATTAAATAAACTTCGCCGCTATTATGGTCAAAATGGCATTTTGCAATATATAAACTGCCTTCTGTTACCGCTGAATTAATTATTGATGAATTTTTCATCAAATAATCCTCAACCCAGAGGGTATGTTTTTTTGCAAATTTATTATTACAGTCTGACTGCCCGCCATGGTCAATGACAGGATAAACACATTTCAATATTGATTGAAAATTCTCTGTCATCTCAGGATAATGCTCGTTAGCATAAGTCATAACCCCGCAATCATCATGTCCTAACAAAACCAACAAAGGTACATGTAATTTCTTTACAGCATACTCTATACTTTCTAAAACATTAGGACCAACAGCAATCCCCGCAACTCTTACAACAAAAAGCTCACCTATCCCGCAATCAAAAATTATCTCAGGCACAACGCGAGAATCTGAGCAGCTTAAGACGCACGCGTAAGGTTCTTGATAAAGTGCCAATTTTTGCAGTGTTGAAAGACACATATTTTTAGCGGTCGGCGTACCGTTCATAAAATTTTTATTACCGCATAACAATTTTTCAAGTTCTTGTCTTGCTTTTGGCGAAATGTTTTCAGGTAATTTCATAATATCCTCCAAATACTTAAATATATTATATCATATTTAAGTTTGTCGGGCATTTTTAGTGTAAATAGTTCATATTACCCTGTACAATAACATAGTAAGCACAACCCCAGCCTGTAGTTTTACCCTTGATACAATGCTGTTTTGCATCGTGCGATGAAAACGGCGAACCATTAGGCACAACAGTTCCGTTTGCATAAGAAAACATAAACAAATCTTTACCAAAAGTATTTGGAAGCTGTTTACCGTTTATATCTATCCAAAAATAGATTAAAGCATCATTTTCCGATGCCGCTCTCCACCATATTGAACTTCCGTTTAATAGTGCAATTTTATAATACCACGCATCGGCAGCATAATCTATATCATATTTTGCTCCATTAAGCATTAAATATTTGCTTGGAACACACCTTCTATTTGTGTCATTAAGCCCGCAATCTACAGATATTTTTAAAAATGGTCTTAAATTATCAGCAATAAGCGAGGCTGATTCAGCTGACCATTGAACAAGCCCCCAGCCTTCAACTTCCCCGTATTCCTCCTGAGATAACCTGAATGCTTGAGCTAAGATCGACAGAGTTTCCTTCAACGTTGATATAACACGTCTTTCAAAGTTTTTTTGTATTAAATTAGGAATTGACATCGCAGCAACGATACCTATTATTCCAAGCGTAATTAAAATTTCAGCCAGAGAAAATGCAGCATTTTTCTTTTTCATCATATAATCCTTCATGTTCACAATGTTAATACCAACACTGTTAATTAATATACTTAATATTAATACTAAAGTCAAGGTACTAATATAGAGGTATTAACATAATGACCATTAATGAAAAGGTATCGGCAAGAATTAAAGAACTAAGAGCGCAAAAACACCTGACAGCAGAAAAACTTGCCTGGTATTCGGATTTGTCAAAAAGCTGCGTTACGTATGCCGAAAAAGCTCAACGAGATATAAGATTATCGACCATTGAGTCTATATGCAAAGGTTTTGGTATTTCGATTGCCGAATTTTTTTCAACATTTACCGAACTTGAAAAATGATTTATTTTTGCTCTGTTTTTGATTTATTAAAGTCATTGAATGACAGTTTCTTTTGTGAAGAAATTGTACTTTGTATCGGTTTAACAAACTTTTTAATAATAACTTTTTCAACAAACTTGTCAACCATACTTGCCGTCAAAATAATAGCAGTAAATGCACCGGCTGACTTCCAGGCTTTAAGCTTGAAAATCTTTTTATCAAGAACTTTTTCGGCAATCTCTGCATTTTGGCAAGTATCAAGAACCTCAAGAAACTGACGTTTAGCATAATCTTTTATTCTTGCTTCGTTAGAATTTGCAACAGCACCTCTATGACAGTTTGCCAGTAATTTATCATAAGCTTTTACAAAAATATTTCTTTTGGTATAATCTTTTTTCTTAAATTTGTAGAGTTTGGCAAAGTTTTCAGTAAATTTATCTAACACTTCATTTTTATCTTTGCCTGCATCTAAAACATTATGTAAGGCGGAATGACTTTTGATAAATCTTAGAGTTTGTTCTTTCGCATTAGTTGAAAGCTTTTCGCCCCTATGCTTATCTATAGCTGAAAACAAACTCATACCCATGTGCCCGAAAATTGCAGGGAACATAATACTTGCACATGCCTGAAAAACTGCCTGGTTAAAAGCTCGAGCTGCATTAGGCTTATATTTATCACCTTTATTTTTGTATTTATCATAAATATCTGCACCAAAATACATCAAAGCAGGAACCCAAAATAGTCTTGCCGTTGCAGGAGCAAGTTCATTTATAGCAATACCGATATCGTTAGTATACCCAAGACCTCTTAACGGCCAATTGGTCAGGGGATCTCTATATTTCTTTTTTTCATTATTTTTAGCGGTCAAACTTGGGGAGGCATCAAAATTAAATGTACCGTCAAAAGCTTTAAAATTCGGGGCATAATTTACTGAGGTAACCTTCATCTATTCTCCTGTCCTATTACTTACGCTATTCAATTCATTTAAGCCAATTATATATAAAACAAGGTAATATTTCAATCGATCAAGAATATCTTCGCAATATATTGTTACGTATATAACAGTATATACAACTATTTTTTTGATTTGTCAGCAAGTTCACTGTCTACTCTTAAAAATACAGGGTGAATTTCTTCTTTAGAAATCAGTTTTCCAACCTTAATATTGCCTAATTTGATATCATCAAGCTTTGTTGAAATATCATAAGACAATTGTTTTGCCATATCAGAGGCGATATTCGGACAATACGGATAAATCAAAGATGAAATTATACACATCATCTCAAGTACTGCAACAAGTACCTGACCGCATTCGCTCATTTTACCCTCTTTTGCTAACGTCCAAGGTGCATTATCTGTTACAAATTTGTTAGCTGCATCGACTAAGGATACAATTTCTTGTGCAGCTTCCTGAATTTCAAAGTGGTTGAAATGATTTTCAACGATTTTTACTGTACCTAAAGCTGTTTTTAAAAGACTTTCGGCTTCTTTTGAATAGTTAAAAAATTCTTCTTTCACTTCGCCGTCAAAATATTTAACAAGCATAGAAAGGCTTCTGTTTAATAAGTTACCCATACTGTTTGCAAGGTGAGCGTTAACTTTTTCTTTAAAATCCTGGTCTGAATAATTACCGTCACGTCCGCAAGGAGCAGAAGTTGCCATATAATATCTGAACGCATCAGGATGAGCCAGTTCAAAGCTTTCAAGAACTGAAGTCGGTGAAACAACATTACCTAAAGATTTAGACATCTTTGTTTCATCAATAGTAATCCATCCGTGAGCAAAAATATGTTTTGGCAAAGGTAATTCTAACGCCATTAATATTCCAATCCAATAAATACTGTGGAATTTCAAAATATCTTTTCCGATAACATGAACATCAACAGGCCATAATTGCTTAAACTGTTCTGTCGGGTTTTCCGTATCATAACCGATTGCGGTGATATAATTTGACAACGCGTCAATCCAAACATAAATTGATTGTTCAGGGTCATCTAATACATCAATTCCCCAGCCGACATTCGCTTTATTACGGGAAACTGAAATATCCTGAATATCTTCTAACTGGTTTAAAACCTCGTTAGCTCTGAAACTTGGAACAATAAACTCAGGATTTTCTTTAATATGTTTAATTATTGCATCTTTGTATTTTGATAACTTAAAGAAATAATTTTCTTCTTTAACAACTTCAGGCTTTTTCAAGTGATCAGGGCAAAGTCCGTCTTCTGTCAGGTCTTTAGGGTTTAAAAAACATTCACAGCCTGAACAATATAATCCTTCATATTCGTGTTTATAAATGTCGCCTTTTTCAACTAATTTTTTGAATATTTTTTGAACAACTTTTTCATGATCTTCATCAGTTGTTCTGATAAATCTGTTATATTTAATATCTAACGCAGCCCAAGCATCTTTGAATTTTTGAGCGTTTTCATCGCAAAGTTCTTTTGGTGTTTTACCCTGAGCAGCTGACGTTTTTTGGATTTTAATCCCGTGTTCATCAGTTCCTGTCAGGAAAAACATATTATCTGTTTTTTGAGAATAGTGTCTTGCAATGATATCTGTCAAAATCTTTTCATAAGCGTGTCCGATATGCGGAGCACCGTTAACATAATCTATAGCTGTCGTTAAATAATATTTATCCATTTATATTTCCCTCTTTTAAGTATTTTATACTATAATAATAACATAAACACAGGGAGTTTAAATAATGAAAAAGAAAATTTTAACAGCAGGAGGCTTAACACTAATTATCAGCACAGCAGTATACGCGGTTACAATAGGGGTTGAACCGCCTGCACAGTATATTAATAACTTAAAAACCTGTACAAAAAGTTCAATTAAAGAAAGCGGAAGCACAATTAACGAATACACGATAAAAGGTAAACTCCCAAACGGAAGATGCGAAGTTTATATAAGCAGTTACACAAACTTTGAAGACCCGAAAGTTTACGAAGGATTTAAAACTGTAACAAAAGCGTTTGCCGAAATGGCAAACGACATGTCAAAAGATAAATCAAAACAAATAACTGACACAGATATCCCAACCCAAGCCCAAATGATTGAACAGGGTAAAAAAGAAAAAGATGAAATGATTTGCAAGTTTAGCAAAGACGAACGAGAAGCATTATACAGTGCCTATCAAAAACATGACGGCAAAAATCCGCCCGCAAAAGTTGAAAACGGTAACGTAAGTTTTTCGTTTGATTCAAGCAAAATGAGTTCTTATGATAATCTTATAATGACTCTTAGTGGCGGGGTATGCCAAAATCCTAATGACCCAAACGGGAAATCCAAAAAATATGCTTGTGAATACGCTGATACAACATGTTATGTAACAGAATTTGAAAATGGTCTAAAATCATATAAATGCACAAAAGATAAAGATTTAGATTTTAAAACAATGGATACTATAGGAAAACATATCAAACAAGGAATGTGTGAAAGAATTTTTTAAAAACGCGCAATTTTTCTTTGGAAAAATACTTTATATAAATATAGGTAGAATTATGTAAAGGAGTTTTCCATGGTAGATTGGGTAACAGCAATGGATATGTGCGCAGCAGCAGGAATTGTTAATTACGATGCCCCGGCAGCAATACTTGGTCAAAACCCGAGATATATAGGACACCCAGGGTTTGATACTTTACCATCATTAAACGGGCCTCTATCAGATACTTACGATACAAACAACCACAACATTGTAAGACCAAAAAGCTGGAAGAAAAAAGTTTTTAATACATTACTTGGAATCGGTGCCGCATTAGGAACGGTTGCACTTATTCAAAAAGGCAAACTAAACGTAACAGCTATAAAAAACTTTGCCAAAGGTGCATTTAATATTATTAAAAAACCGTTTGTCTGGATTGGAAACCACTTGCGCCCGACAACACCAACTCCGTAACGAACTTATCATCTTATAGACCTATGGACTTACTTCTTTTAAAATAATATAATCATTTGTGATGAAAATTTTAGAAGTAAAAAATCTTAATTTGGGATTTCAATGCGAAAACGCGTTTAGGCAGGCATTATTTGACGTGTCTTTTTCTATAGAAAAAGGACAAATGCTGTCTTTGGTCGGCGAATCAGGCTGTGGAAAAACGATGAGCGCAATGAGTATACTGCGGCTTATTCCTAAAACCGCACGAATTACAAGCGGAGAAATTTATTTTAACGGTGAAAACCTGCTTGAAAAACCGTTAAAAGATATGAGAAATATTCGCGGAGGAAAAATTGCCCTGATTCCGCAAGACCCCATGACTTCTCTTAATCCTTTATATACAGTAGGCGACCAATTATTAGAGATTATAAAAATTCATCAGGGATTACAAGGAAAACAAGCTGAAGAAAAAGCAATCGAAGCGTTTGATGCTGTTCAAATTCCCGCGGCAAAATCAAGGTTAAAGAATTACCCGCACGAGTTTTCAGGCGGGATGAAACAACGCGCAATCATTGCAATGGCGCTTGCCTGCAATGCTGAGCTTTTAATAGCGGATGAACCGACAACTGCATTAGATGTTACAATTCAGGCTCAAATTATGAATCTTCTGAGTGAAATTAAAAATAACGGAACATCAATCCTTTTAATTACCCACGATTTAGCTTTGGTAAGAGAAAATTCGGACGAAGTTGCAGTAATGTATGCAGGAAGAATTGTTGAACACGCAAAAAATGAAGAATTTTTCACAAACCCGAATCACCCGTATTCTCAAGCACTTCTAAAATCAATCCCTTCAAACCGCGGTGAAGTATTAGAAACAATTCAAGGTCAACCGCCCACACTATCTCAAAAAATCGACGGTTGCAAATTTAACCCGCGCTGCAAATACTGTATGGAAATCTGCACCAAACAAGTTCCACTATTAAAGACTATTTCCGAAAATCACCAAAGCGCCTGCTTTTTAAACAGTTGATACTATAAATTTTTTATAACAGTATAAATCATTCTTAATTCTTTGCTGTTTAAATGTTTTAAAGATTTTTGAATCTCATTTTTTAAATACTCGTCAGATTCATAAGCTTCGTTATAAAACAATTCCTGAGGTGTAACATTTAGAGCAAACGCAATTTTTTCTAAGTTTTCAGCCGTAGGAAAGCTTTCGCCGTTTTCAATCCTGACAATCTGGCGCGGATTCATCTCTATCATCTCGGAAAATTTTTCCTGAGAAATCTTTTCTCTTTTTCTTAATTCTTTTATTTTTAACCCTAGCGCCGTCTTTATACCCATATTTTCACCTCTTATAATGAGTATAATTGTTTTTTGCATTTTATTAAGGCAAAAATTTGTCTTATTAATTTGACATTATGTAAAATTATGTCATAATATAAGCAAGAATTTGTCAGTTTATAAGAAAAAGGAGCAAAATTTTGACAGAAAGGGGTAAATATATAAAAACAGCATTCACTTTGGCGGAGGTATTAATCACTCTTGGGATAATCGGGGTTGTTGCAGCAATGACAATACCTAACCTGATTATGGCACAAAAGGCTCACCGCTTGCGCTCTCAATTTTTGAAATCTTATTCTACAGTACAGCAAGCTTTTCGCCAAATGGAAGCTGATGATATATCATTAAATCCTGAAGATTACCCTAGTAGAACAATGTATACAGTATTTGAAAAATACCTTAATGGTTCGCTAAGTAATCTGCCAATCAACATGTATAAATCTTTAACCGGCAAACCCTTTAATACTTGGTTATTTGATGACGGACAACTACTTTTACTTGACGGTACTCGCTTGATGTTTGAAAACCCCTCAGCAGCAGGTGTTGTCTTGGTTAGCGTAGATCTAAACGGATATACAACCCCGCCAAACAGAGTAGGATATGACGTATTCACCTTTCAATTTAAAGACGGAGAACTCAAAACAATGGGAGATACCGGTACACTATATGACAATATAGAGCAATACTGTAATTTATCACAATCTAACGGTTTTAACGGAGTTGCCTGCGCGCATAGAGCTAAAACAGAAACAGATTATTTTAAATGGGTTGTCAAAAACGTTAAATAACAGCCTTAACAGCAAGCAGAATTAAAATCACACCGCCTGTGATTTCAAGGTATTTAGAAGGCATATTTTTAACAAAATTACCGCTCCAAAAACCTGCCATAGACATTACAAAAGATGCAATCCCGATAATCACGCAAGCAAGTAAAAGATTTGCCCCGGTAAGCCTTATTGTTACCCCTGATACAAGCGCATCAATGCTTGTCGCAACTCCAAGCCCTATAAGACATTTCAAGCCGATACACTGAATACTTTCTTCTTTTATCGTAAAAGCTTCTGCGATAAATTTAGCTCCAAGTATAAAAAATATCCCAAAAACTATCCACTTGCTAAACGGAACCAAAAAATCATACAAGGAATGAGTGCCAATATAACCAATAACAGGCATCAAACCCTGAAATAATCCCATAATTATTGCAAGGTTAAGTGAATTTTTTACGCGGTTGCAATTGAAAATTAACCCCTGCGAAAAAGACACCACCAAACAATCAATACCTAAAGCTATTCCAAGTAAAATAATATCAATTAAATTCAACTTCTACCTCAAACAATCTTTCCCAGGGGTAAGAATAAGTTACACTAACCTCTGTATTTAACTTTTCGGCAATCCTGTTTTCAAAACCTTTCATGCCTAAAATAAGCGCACCAACCTCAGGTGTTTTCAAAGTTTGCCGAACATTTGCCTGATAAGCCCAATCATCTAAAAACCTTGTCACCTGTAAACGTTTAAACACATCTTTATTATATTTTTTTGCCAAGAATTTAATCTTAGCCCCGCAAATCAAGCTACCTAAAGTATTTGCCGAAGTATTCCACGCAGAATATCCGTAAAAATTCCCATCTGTTAAATTATTTTTGAAAAGTTCCTCAATAAAACGATTATCGGCACCGTTCGCGAATCGAACATCTGCTACCATGTAAGATCTTTCGGGCAAAGTAAACTCCCCGTTAAATGGCTCTGTATTTACCCCCATAACAATTTCACCCTGGGTATCACGGAAATTATTCACAAACAAAAGAATATCAGCGTCCTGTTTTTCAACAACCCGACACCCTGCAAGTTCAATTTGCCCGATGACAGATTTTTCTATTGAAACGTCTTCGTATTTTGAAACTAAATGCTTACAATCAGGCTCTAAAAATATCGGACAAATTTTAATTTCACCCTCAATTGCTCGGGATAATAAGCTTAAAGGAATTTCATCAGCTCCTGTCTTTGTAAAACCGCCCAATTCCTCCAACGCTTTTGCTTCTTCCACATTAAATCCATATTGCGCGCAATCATCTTTTGAAAAGATTAAAGTATCAAACAAACCTTCTTTCTGCCATTTTAAATAAAGCTTGTTAATTTCAAAATTACGCTTTCTGGTTTGAAGATAATCATCTAAGACACTTTTTGGAATATCACCTGAGTCAACTCCGCCTTCATACGAATACTTAAAGATTTTTTCACCCCATTTTGCCCAATACTCTTTTTCTTCAACATTAAAATTATTATTGGAAATTCGCATGATACTTGAAAACGCATAAATTTTGCATTTCTTTTTTTCTAAAATCTTTTTTAATTTTTCAACACGCTGTTTTATTTGTTCAAAAGTTTCAGGACACCTGCGCGACGGAATTAACCCGCCATAAGCTATGGTATCAAGCGACAATATAAAAGCATCAATATCAGGTAATTTACAAATCCAATCAAACAACCTTTCAATATCGGCGTTTTTAGTTAAGCCGCCAAGCAAACAGCGCTCAGGTATAAAAAACTCAATACCTTTATCAATCTGCGCAATTAACTTTGGCAGGGTATAACAAACAGGTCTGTTATCTATCGGTAAAAATGCTATTCTCATAATGACATTGTATGCTAAAATAGATTTTAAGCAAAGGAATTTACATTATGCAACCTGACAAAAATCCGCAAAAAATAAAAAACATGTTTGATGAGATTTCGACATACTATGATAGGATGAATAACCTTATTTCACTTGGCACTCACTACATAATAAAATATCTTGCAATAAAAGAACTTGATATAAAACCGCGAACACTTGTTCTTGACCTTTGCTGCGGAACAGGAGATTTTAGCCGTATAATTTCAAAACTTTATCCCCGAGCAAGAATTATCGGGCTTGATTTTTCGTCTGAGATGCTAAAACTTGCAAAATCAAAAAACAAAAACGGAGTATTTATGCAGGGTGATTGCATAAATCTTCCGTTTAAAAATGGAGAAATCGACTACATAACAATGGGTTTTGGATTAAGAAATATCAAAGACAGACAAAAAGCTATCAATGAAATTTACAGAGTTCTGACTGATGAAGGTAAATTTTTGCAGTTGGATTTCGGGTATCATAACAGAATTTCTAAAATATTTAACATAATTGTGCCGATTTTTGCAAAACTTTGCAGAACAAACCCAAACCATTACAGTTATCTTTTAAGCTCAAAAGAAACCTTCCCCGAACCTGATGAACTTATCAAAGAATTTGAAATACAAGGTTTCAAACTGGTAAAAAAATGTGACTTTTTATTTGGAGCAATATCGGCTCAAATTATGCAAAAATAGTTATAAAACCCTATGTGACCTGCCACCTTGCATATAATCAGAAAGAGCTTCAAAAGTTTTTTCTAAAATATAATCAACAGCTTCCTGTGTATCGTATGCCATATGCGGAGTTATTAAAACATTAGGCAAAGTTGCCATTTCTTTTACGGCGTCTGAAGTTTCTATGCAGTATAAGGAAGATTTTTCCTGACTTGCCTTACTGTCCTGGTGACATGCTATTACATCTAACGCTACACCTTTTAACTTCCCTGATTTAAGAGTTTTTAACAACGCCTCATTATCAACCAACTCTCCTCTTGCTACATTTATAAAATAAGAACCTTCCTTCATCATATCAAACTTGTCATACGAAAATATATGATAATTTTCTTTCACAAACGGAATATGTAATGTTATAATGTCTGAGTTTTTTATCAAAGTTTCAAAACTTACATATTCAATACCGCAAGTATTTTCCAGCTCCTTATTCTGCCTGATATCATAACCAAGAATTCTCATCCCAAAACCATGCGCAATCTTGCAAACTCCCGCACCTATCATTCCTGTACCGACAATCCCTAATGTCATATTTTTTAAAGTCCTGCCCGTTAAATCTGCCGTACTTATTACTTGGGTTTTCTGAGTAGTAACCGCCGTAAATAAATTTCTTACAAGCATTAACATCATTGCAAACGTAAACTCTGCAACAGAAACGCTTCCGTATGATTCAATATTTATAAGCGCAATGTTTTTACACAAGCAAGCATTCAAATCAATATGATCATACCCCGTTGAGCGGGTAGATATAACCCTTAAATTTGTAAATTTATTGACTATATTATCGTTAATAATGGAATTTATAAAAATACTTATAACTAAAGTTTGCTCAAAATCTTCCTCAGTTAGAAGGTTCAAAGTTTCCTCCGTCAAGCTTTCACGAAAAAACTTTATATCAAAATTTTCAAACTTATTATTCTCAAAAAACTTTTCTTCTGATTCCCTGTAATCAAAAAATAACATTTTACAAGACATTTTTTCTCTCCTTTTTGATAAATTATTTTTTGCTCCCGTATAAAAAACTATTCCCTTAAAGTACTAGGTTTTAATATAGAAAAATTAACCGTTTATCTAATGTTTAACAACGAAAAAACAATTATCTTAAAAGAGAAAGGAGTTAATATGAAACACGATTTGATAGTCAGAGAACCTGAATTATACTTTGACAGTATTCACCAGGAACTCGATAACTTTTTACGTGATACGTTTTTCATGCATTCATTCGGGCATCCGCTGAATATAATAAAAAATTCAATCCTAAGACCCGCAGTTGAAGTTATACAATGTAAAGACAATTACAAAGTTAAAGTTCAACTTCCCGGGGTAAAAAAAGACAACATTGAAGTCGAAATAGATAACGATTTCATGACAATATGCGCAGAAACCCACGAAGAAAAAGAAGAAAAGAAAGAAGAAGAACATAACCGGCGCTACCACACTTCAGAATTTCGCTACGGCAAATACCAAAGAACAATTTCTTTTGACCAGCCGATAAAATCTGATGAAGCGGAAGCAGAATATAAAGACGGCGTATTAACAATAACAATTCCAAAACAAAAAACAGAAACAAAAGAACCAAAAAAATTAACAATAAAAGATAAAGAATAAAATGTGTATCCAAGACCGACTTCTCCCCTGAGATTTTGGGGCATGCGACAGTCGCGGTGAGGGATACCGTAAGTCCGGCAAAATCGGTACAGCATGAACCGATTACTCTTTTTTAAAATTATAAAAAGAGTCATTACCGGCACTAAAACGGAGCAGATTATATGTAAAATCTGTTCCGTTTTAAAATATTTTACAAAAATTAACACAATAAAAAACCGAGCAAAAGCATGATTTGACATGGTTTCGCATGATATTTAGCACGCAAAAGCATGATATATCATGGTTTTAGGATATTTGACACATAAAAAAGCCGAATATAGCGCCACTACAAGGGTTTGTTACAAAACTTCATAACAACATGCTCTGACCTTGAAAAAAAACTCTTATTTTCTATAATTAAAATATGAAGTCGAAACGCAAAGCTACAACGGCTTTAGGGGAGATGTTCGATATCCAAAGGATATCGATTTTGGACAGATAGTAAAATTGGAGATTATATAAATTGTTTAGAAGTAGGGATATGGGAAGAGCAGTTGCTGTCAGAAGATGGACTACAACAGCATTAGAATGTTATAAAAGAGGTTGTAATTGCGAAGGATGTTTTTACAGAGATTTCTTTAGCGGTTCATCTCAAAAATGTCAAATGAAAGCATCAGTTTTAGAATTGGTTAGAGTTATCGGAACCCCTGATGTTGAATTGCCTCAATTTTTAGCTGACGAATAATTTTAGGTAGTTTTGAACTACATATGTTACTGCAAGGTAATTGGTAACCTATTTACCCCCTTTAAAAATTATTTAAAGTATGTTATACTAACAAGGCAGAGTATAGAAATTGGAGGTTATAAATGCACATTCACGTAAACGGAAGAAACATCGAAATTACAGAAGCTATCAAAGCCTACGTTAAAGAAAAAATCGGCAAAGTAGCAACTCGTTATGACCAAATTCAAGGTATTGATGTTGTTTTATCAGTAATTAAAAACCCTGCAGCAGAAGGAAAACATATTGCAGAAGTTACTTGTAAAACAAACACAGGCAGTATCAGATGTGAAGAAGCCGCTGAATCAATGTACGCAAGTATTGATTTGTTAGCCGACAAATTGGCAAGACAAATTACAAAATTGAAAGACAAAAATATTTCTTCAGACAAAGCTTCAATCCGCACAGACTTACAAGAAGAAGTTGCAGATGAAGAAGTTGTTGAAGTAAAAGCTATTGAAGATTAATTTTATTTATAAATCGATAATTAAATTAAACCGCTACGTTTTGTAGCGGTTTTTATTTTACTTCATACTGAATTGTTTTATAGAAATTATAAACCAGTTTTAAAAATTTCTTGTTGTGTTTTATTGCCCCAATAACAACTTGTTCCATTTCCTTTTCCGTAACATCTTCAAAATAATAAAATTCATATGGTCTAACCTCTAAAACTTCCCCGAGTTTTTGCAAGGTATCAGGTGAAGGCGAAAATTTACCGGTTTCCATATAGCTTAAACTCTGCGGTTCAATCCCGATTAACTCCGCTAACTTTTCTTGAGTAAGTTTTTTAGTCTTTCTTATCGTTTTAATTCTCTGCCCTACAAGTACTTTTATGTCCTGCATATTTCAACCCTCATATTATTATGTAAATTATGAACAATACTTGGGAAATTAAAAATAAATAAAATATTTAAAATTATTGATTAATTTAAATAAATAATTTATACTATATAAAGTAATAGTTTAAATTTTGGAGAGATTTAAATGTTTTTAATTAAGTCCGGAAATATTTTGGCTAACGACACTACGCACCGCAGGTCGTTTGTTGATGTAATAAGTGCCAAGATTTGTAACATAATGCCCACTCCAGCCGAGGAGGGTTTTACTTTAGCGGAAATATTAATAACACTGGGCATAATCGGGGTAGTAGCGGCGATGACTATCCCTAATTTGATAAATGCCTACAAGGCTAAACAATTACGTACCCGTTTTAATAAATAAATAAATAAAGCGGAACCTTTCGGTTCCGCTCAAGTGTATTATAAATAAACAACCATTAGCTGATTAAAAAGTACCTGCAGGTTTTTTCTGAGGAGTGGCCCCAGGGATTGACTGCCAGTTTGCTGCCATAATCTTTTTGAATGATTTCAAAGCTGTATCTTCAAGTTCACCTAATTCTTCAGCTTCCATAATCAATTCTCTTAACGGCATCAACGCTCTTTGGTCACGTAACACGCCTAAAGCAGCCGCAGCACCTGCACGAACCAATTCGTTTTCTGAACGGTTTTTCATAACATCAATCAATGCAGGAACAGCTTTTGTATCATTAAGTTTACCTAATGAAGTTACTGCATAAATTCTTACGTTAACCCATTCATCGTAAAGCATATTGATAATCTTATCAACAGCTTTTTTATTGCCGATTTCGCCCAAAGCACGAGTTGCATCACATCTTACGTTAACTTTTTCATGATCTAAAGATGCAATCAAAGCATCAGTTGCAACATCACCGATTTCAATTAAAGCATCAGTTGCAGTGATACAAACTTGCGGGTTTTCATCGTTTAAAGATTCAACAAGCGGTTCAACAACGATAGCACCGCCCAAACGACCTAACGCACGAGCTGCACGAACTCTAACGTCAACGTTGCGGTCTTCACGTAAAGATTCAATCAAATGAACTGTTGCAGATGAATCGCCTAATTCACCTAAAGCTCTTGCTGCATACAATCTTACAGAACCGTTTTTATCGTGTTTCAAAACATCAATCAAAGGTTCAACGGCTTTTGAATCACCCATTTCACCTAAAACACGAGCTGCATTATATCTGACTTTTTCGGAATTGCTTGTTCTTAAGTCATTCAATAGCTCATCAAATGTTTTTTTAACTTGTTTTTTCTTACTGTTCACACTAATTGTCATTATTTTCCTCCGACACTACACAATAATTTTTATCACACCTACTTCTATATAAAGTATTTTTTTCAAAAATTATTGCTTATTTATCTTCTATATATTAATTTTTGTTTACAATTCATGTATGTTTTTGGTTCCTACTACAGATAGTTGGTCAGAAAATTTATTAAGGGTAACACTGACACTTATTTATCTTGTACTACTATTATAACATATTATTCAGATTTTTTCAGCAATTATATAACGAATTTTAAAAATTATTATAATTGTTTTTTTAACAATAGCTCTAATTTATAAATAATAATACACAAGCCGTAACATTTCTTAAATATTTACTACTTACAATTGATAGTAATAATGAACTCCGTACCCACACCAACTTCACTTATGACATTGATTTTACCGTTGTGCTTGTCTATAATCTTTTGGCTTATCGCAAGCCCCAAACCTGTGCCGACTCCTACTCCTTTTGTTGTATATCCGACGGTAAAAATTTTATTTATATTTTCTTTTGAAATCCCTTTGCCGTTATCCTTAAATTTAACAATCAAATTATCGTCTTTATATTCTGTTGTAATAACGATTTTACCTTTTCCTTCGATTGCCTGACAGGCGTTTACCAAAATATTTGTAAATACTTGATTTAACATATTCGGATAACATTTTATAAGCGGCAAATCTCCGTAATTTCGCTCTATTTCAATTCTGTTTTTTGTTTCATGCATAATTAAGTCAAGCGTCAAATTAAGCTCTTTATTAATATCAGCTTCCTGAAGCTCTGATTCATCAAGCCGCACAAACTTTTTCAGAGAAACAACAATGTTACTTATACGCTGAATTGCCTCTGAATCAATAGAATTCACTTGGGTAAACATTTCGCGCAAATCGTCATTATCAATTTTTGAAATAAGTTTAGCGATAATTGAATTATTTGACTTAATAGAAGCAACAGGGGTATTAATTTCATGCGCAACACCTGCAACAAGCTGACCTAAAGATGCCATTTTTTCAGAATTAATAAGCTGTAATTGAGTTTCTTTCAGTTCATTTAATGCAGATTTTAACTCTTTTACGTTTTTGGCATTTTTTTGGTAAAGTTCAGCCCTAATTATCGCGTTTCCAAGCTGGGATGATACGGCTTCAAGAATTTCTATTTCTTCATTAAGCTCGCGTTTCTGATAACTTAACAAAACCAAGACCCCCAGCATTTTTTGCATATGAAAAACAGGAACAATAACCCTCAAAACTGATTGTTTAAAAGCCTCTGCATTAGTATATTCCATTAGCGAATAGCTAATAGAAATTCTGTTATTTTTAAGCTTTTTCATTGTGTAAGCATCAAACTGAATTTTAGTATCTTTTGTCAGAGTTTTTTCTCCATAGACTTCTCGAACACAAAACCTCATATCATCTGCTGATGCGTAGTATGTACGAAAACACCCAAACATTATTGCCAATTCTTTTAACGCAGAATTTAAAATAACGGAAATATCCATTGATTCTCTTATAATATTTGAAACCTTATTAATTAATGCAATCCTGATAGCCTGTGATTGAGCTTTTTGACGAATTTTTTGCAG
>CAMDYM010000013.1 GCA_945910425.1 uncultured Candidatus Melainabacteria bacterium
TATATAATAATAAATATATAGCTATTATAATAGTGATATATTTATAAAAGAAAGGGATAGTATGAAAAACGGTTTTACATTAGCTGAAGGTGCTACGCACATAACTTCGCTACCAATGGCAGCAAAATTTGGTTTTACATTAGCTGAAGTTCTTATCACTCTTGGAATAATAGGCGTAGTTGCGGCAATGACTATACCTACTTTAATTGCAAATACTAATGGAGCAAAATATCGTTCGCAATATAAAAAGACCCTTTCTTCACTAAATCAAGCCGTAAAAATGAATATTGCAAACCACGATTTTGACTTTGGCTCAGCAGGTCAAGCCTGTAACAGAACAGATAATCCCGAATCTGTAATGTCTGTTTGTGCAATATTTAACGGAGCATTAACAGGAGTCACAATATTTGACTACACTCAACTAAAAACCCCTAAAAATACCCTCTATTATCAAGATTTATATAATAAAGGAACAACCTCAGATACTGAAATTAAAGAAAGACATGTTGATTTATACTACTACCAATTAAAAGACGGCTCCTTCTTCGCATTCCATTCCCCAACCATAGAATGTACCTTAGGAAACAAAACACTTGAACAACGTATGACAGAAACAGAATTCCACAGATACTGCCTTGGGTGGATTGATGTAAACGGTGTAAACTTACCAAATAAAGAGGTTCGCTGTAAAGACGGTAAATCTCATACAAAAGATATCGGAACATCCTGTATTGTCCCTAATGACCCAAGCCATATGGCAGATGTTTTTCCTGTAGTATTTTATGACGGAACAGTAGCCCCGGGCTCCGCTGCCGCCAGATACGTGCTAAACACAACAAAATAACTAATACTACAATTCATTTACAATATTATAAACAAGTTTTAACTTGGTTTCATCCAAGGCTTCCAGTCTGTTATTAATTTTTCTAATTAAATCGCCTTTTGAAACAATAAGTTTAAAATTAAAAATCTCTTCATAAGATACATCCAAACAGACTGAGATATGACGTATTTACATTTCAACTATTAGTTGGTATAGAGGAACCTGTACCAATGGGAGAACCTCGTTCTGCATAGCCGAATTTAACAAGAGAATGCAATGATAACAGTAATTCCACGACGAATGGAATAGCCTGTACCATTAAAACAAAAGATGATACTGATTACTTAAAAATATCAAATAAAATAAGATAACAAAAAAGCCCTCCATAAAGGAGAGCTTTCTTATATATTATTATTAAATTACATATCTTTTAAGAAAGATTCGTAATTTCTGGCAAGCAAGTGTGTCTTAACCTGATTGATTAAGTCAAGAGCTACACCAACCATAATGATTAATGATGTAGAACCGATACCCTGCAAGGTTTCGATATGAGTCAATCCGCTTGCCAATGACGGTACAAGCGCGATTATACCTAAACCGATAGCTCCGATAAATGTTGTTTTTGACAAGATTTTATCTAAAGCTTCAGCTGTCGGTCTGCCCGGTTTAATACCGGGAATTGATGAACCGTATTTTTTAAGGTTATCGGCAATATCTTTTGGCTGCATATTCGGCATAATTGAAGCGTAGAAGAATGTTAATGCAATAATCAAACCTACATACAACACATAATACCAAGCACCGCTCGGACTCAAAACCATAGCCATTTTAGCTATAGCATTATTAAATGCAACAGAACCGATATTTGCTTGTCTTAACAATTCAAAAATTGTTGACGGGAATAATAATATCGCAATCGCAAAGATAATCGGCATAACCCCGCCCGGATTAAGTTTAAACGGAATAAATGAGTTCATACCGCCATAAACTTTATTACCGATTTGTCTTTTAGGATTAACAATGATTACTTTTCTAACAGCTTCCTGCATGATTACAATAAGAACCATTGCAAGGAAAAATATTGCAAGTAATAAAAATAATCCTAATTGCATTTGAGAACTTGCCTTAACAAGCTTAGCAGTACTTGATGCGTATACAGGAATACCTGATAAGATACCGCAGAAGATTATCAAAGAACCTCCGTTACCGATACCGTTTTCGGTAATCAATTCAGATATCCACATTACAAGTACAGCACCCGCAGTTAATACACAAATCGAACTTGCATAAAACGCAATCGGATTAACTTGTGCCATAATAGCGTTTGGTACATGATGCAAATACATCATAAATACAAATGATTGGAAGATTGCTAACACCACAGTAAAAACTCTTGTATACTGCGAAAGTTTTCTTCTTCCTGCTTCGCCCTCTTCTTTTTGTAATTTTTCCAATGAAGGAATAACTACAGAAACAAGTTGAACAATGATTGATGAGGTGATGAAAGGTCCAATACCTAACGCAAGGATAGATACCTTACCCAACGCACCGCCTGAAAACAAGTCCAGAAATCCTATTAAAGAATTACTTTGAGCAAGTGCCGTAAATGCCTGGTTATTAATACCATACAAAGGCATTTGGACACCTAATCTCCAGACTGCAATCATCAATAGTGAAAATATAATCTTCTGCTTTAAGCCTGAAGCATTCCACATTGACATCAAATCATCAGTTGTCGGCATTTTTAAACTTTGTGCCATTATACTAACTCAACCTTTCCACCGGCAGCTTCAATTTTTTCCTTAGCAGATGGCGTTACGTAAGCTGCCTTAACTGTAACTGCTGATTTAATTTCACCGTTGCCTAATACTCTTAAGCCAACACAAGATGGGTGAATTGTTAATTTTTCTTTTAATGAATCCAAAGAAATTTCTTTAAGTCCTAAAGCATCAATTCTGCCAACATTGATTTGAGCATAATTAAGCTTAGAATAAACCTGGAAGCCTTTCAATTTAGGAAGTCTTCTATATGCAGGCATCTGACCGCCTTCAAAACCTCTTTTTGAAGAGTTACCTGATCTTTGACCTTCACCGTTATGACCGCGGCAAGATGTTTTACCATGTCCTGATGAACGTCCTCTACCGACTCTTTTAGATTTAGATGTAGAACCTTCAGCCGGTCTTAAATCTTCTAATGTTATATTTGACATATTATTTTCCTCTTTCTTTATAATTTATAATAAATCTAAGTACTTGGGCAATTACTTAACAACTTCCAACAAATGTGAAACTTTGTTAACCATACCCATAATTGTAGCTGAAGCTGCATGTTCAACAACCTGGTCTTTCTTAGTTAAACCTAAGCCTCTGACTACTTTGCGTTGGCGTTCAGATGCGCCGATTAAACTTTTAACAAGCTTAATTTTAATCATATCATTTTTCTTATCTGTCATAATTTTAATTCCTTATAATTTTAATTTAAATACTACTTATTACTAGTTTAAAAGTTCAGCCATAGTAAGACCGCGTTTTTTAGCAACATCATTGAACGGAGTTAATGATTTTAAAGCTTCGATAGTAGCATTAGCTGCGTTTAATGGAGATTTAGAACCTAAAGATTTTGAAAGAATATTTTCAATACCTGCAAGCTCTAATACTGAACGAACAGCACCACCTGCAATAATACCTGTACCTTCTGAAGCAGGTCTTAACATAACTGCACCTGCACCTGATTTACCTGTGATTGGGTGAGGAATAGTTGTTTTGAAGATAGGTACATTGATAACATTTTTTCTACCGTCAGCAATTGCCTTTTGAATAGCAATGATAACTTCAGCAGCTTTAGCACAACCGATACCGACTTGACCTTTTTTGTTACCAACGATAACGATAGCACGGAAGCTTAATTTTTTACCACCTTTAACAACTTTTGTTACACGGCTGATTTGAACAACTGTTTCAGTCCAATCAGATTGAGGTTTTTCTTCTGTTGTTTCGATTTTTTGTTTTCTGCCGCGTCTTTTTGAGCGAGCAGGTTTTTCTTCAGAAACAGCTTCAGTTGCCACAACTTCAACAGTTTCTTCAGCTTTAACTTCTTCTGCATTTTCTACAGATTCAGTAACTTTTAATTCTTCATTGTTTTCCATTGATTTTACCTTTCTAAAATTGTTTAATAACATTTATTTTCAGGTTTTGGGTTCCCTGATATAAATTGAATACGCCAAAACATAAGCTGTATTGAGCTATTTTGAAATCGTATTCGATTGTTAACTTCTGACAAGGTAAATTTATCATAAATAAACTACCGTGTCAACAATGATGTAAAGATTTTCTAAGATTTTTCGGTCAATAAATAGTCAAGAGATTTTTTGTAAAACTTTGCAAATTTATACGCATTTATTAATGAAATCTTATGCTTACCACTTTCAACATTTGATACATATACAGAACTAAAATCCAAACTTTCCGCTATTTTTTCTTGCGACAGTCCTAATTTTAAACGTTCAATCTTTAAATTAAGACCAAATATTTTCAAAAATTTTTCATTATCCATAGTTTAAATTTATATTCTTGACTTTATAAAAGCCATAATTTACAATTTATCATGTTAAACTACAGTTTATGGGAGAAATATTATGAAACGAGGTTTTACATTAGCAGAGGTTTTAATCACTCTCGGCATTATCGGGGTTGTTGCGGCTATGACAATCCCGACATTGATATCAAAAATCCAAAAACGCACTATAGAAGCTCAGATTAAAGAAAATTATGCAATGCTTGCTCAAACAATGAGATTTGCCGAATATGATGATATTGGGAGTATGCCAATCAGCGCAAACAGCACTGCAAGCATGAAAAAATGGTTTGAACAATTTCTTGCACCGCATTTAAAAGTTGAACAAGTTTGTTTTCAAACCGCAGGTTGCTGGCATAAAAAAGGTGTTGTTAAAACATTAAACAATGGAACACCAGAATTTGAAACAAAAGTCGGAGAAAATGACAGTACAATCGGTTGGGGAACTATGACATTTCGAACAGCTAAAGGTGCATATTTTAATATGGATGGAAGTTCTCCAGGAACTACACAAAGCCTTTTCGGAGTTAATTCAAAAGTTCCGACATTACAATTTTATTTTGATGTAAACGGGGATAGACGACCTAACAAAATCGGCAAAGATATTTACATTATGATTTATGACCCGGATAAAGGGTTTGTTCCCGCAGGAAGCGATAGAACTTTAGCTCAAATCAAACAAAATTGCGAAACAGGGAACGGCTACTGGTGCTTAACCTACGTAAAAAATAACGGTTGGGTAATACCAAATTCTGTTTGGAAACGTAAGAAGTAAATACTATTATTTTTCTCTTTGTGTTAAAATAAAAGCAAAAAGAGGGACATAAAAGTATGGGACAAACTTTAGTAGAAAAAATTATATCAAACCACGCAGGGCATGATGTTAAAGCAGGAGAACTTGTTATCGCAAAAGTTGATGTTTGCGCGGTTCAAGACGGTACGGGACCTTTAACGGTTCAGGAATTTAAAAAACTCGGAAAAGAAAAGCTTAACAATCCTGAGCGTACAATATTATTTATTGACCATGCTTCACCAAGCCCAAAAAAAGAATTATCAAACATGCACACAATTTTGCGCGATTTTTCACGTGAATATGGTGCGGTTTTATCTGAAGTCGGTTCAGGGGTTTGCCACCAGCGTTTGGTTGAAACCTTTGTTAACCCGACAGAAATTCTGGTCGGCGCAGACTCTCACACCTGCACTTCAGGTGCTTTAGGCGCATTTGCAACAGGCATGGGTTCAACCGATGTTGCGGTTGCAATGGCACTCGGTAAAACCTGGTTAAAAGTTCCTCAAACCTTCAAAATCGTTGTTAACGGTAAATTCAGAGAAGGAATTTGTTCAAAAGATTTAATGCTTCATCTTATCGGAATGATTGGTGCAGATGGCGCGACATACAAAGCCTTGGAATTTTGCGGGGACACTATTGATAATATGTGCATGGCAGAACGCTTTACATTAGCTAATATGGCTGTCGAAGCAGGTGCTAAATGCGGGTTATTCGTACCTGATGATAAAACTAAAGAATACTTAACTTCCCGCGGACGCGGCGATAAATATAAAGAAATAAAACCTGACACTGATGCTGTTTACGAACGTGTAATCGAAATTGACGCATCAACTATCGAACATACGGTATCATGCCCGCACACCGTTGATAACACAAAACTTGCAAAAGACTTAAATGATGTAAAAGTTCAGCAGGTTTATGTCGGAACATGCACAAACGGAAGAATCGAAGATATGAGAACCGTTGCAAAGATTTTAAAAGGCAAAAAAGTTCACGAAGGTGTAAGAATGCTGATTTGCCCCGCATCTCGTGATGTTTATAAACAAGCTTTGCAAGAAGGTTTATTGGAAACATTTATAGATTCAAACGCAACAATACTACCACCCGGTTGCGGACCATGTGTTGGAATACACGCGGGGATTCTGGCTGACGGAGAAGTTTGCCTTACAACCCAAAACAGAAACTTCCAAGGCAGACTCGGCAACACTAAAGGTTATATCTACCTGTCTTCTCCTTACGTTGCCGCATACTCTGCTCTAAACGGTTATATCAGCTGCAAATAAAGACTATAAACATATAAGGCAGACTATAAGTTCGTTACCATAATAAACTTTTAGTGCTGTTTGTAAACCTTTTTAGAATTACTTTCAATATATGGAGTATCTATTTCAAATACGTGGATTCTTCCCGGTCCAAGTTCAAGTGCGATTTCTCCTTTTGAAACCTGGAATTTACTTTCCTGTCCGTATGACGGTAAAAGATTTTTCAGTTCTTGATTTTCTTTCAGGGTCGGAACATTAACTATCGCAGCAACAGGTCTATCTACGTTTTTATTTGCAAGAACAAGAAGAGTTTTTCCTTGTCTGTGGCGGGCAAACGAGATAATTTGGTCTTGTTTATCTTTTTTCTTATCAAGCATTATATATGAACCGCGTTTTAAAACATCAGCGTAATCATCTCTGAACTTTAACGCAGCAGTCATAAATTCACCGATTTTAGGGTTATCTCCGCCCGGTTTTCTTGAAAGGTTGAATATATCCAATTTACCGGGGTGTGCTGTCATATAGTTAAAATCAGTATCTGATTTTTCAAGATACTTTCCTCTGTAGCTGTAATCATACTTGTCCCCTGATTGGAATCCGTCAACAAAATACGGATTTAACATAGGCAATGTAACCTGCAAGCCTGTTGTCAAATTACAATAAGCTTCTCCACCGTGATACATCGGAGAAATATCATCGTGAGTTGCAAATGAACCGATTAAAGATTTACCTCTTTCAACTCTATATGATAAATTAAGATTTTCTCTCACATAATCGTGTAAATCTTTTGCCGTAGTCCATTCATGGAAAATATGATACTGACCGTAATAAGCATCAAAGCCTGCACGAAGTGAATCTTCAGGTCTGTCATAAGGCATATTTGCCTGAGGAGAAGCATCTTCATAAGTATAAGACTCAGCAAGCCATGCAAACTCAGGATTACGTTTTCTTGAATACGGGATAATAATATCCCAGAACTCAACAGGTTTAGCTCTTGCAACATCGGCTCTTATACCATCAACTCCCGCATCTATCATCATATCAACAAATTTTCTGTGGTACTCTAAAAGTTCCGGGTTTAAAGTTCTTTTTCCTTCATCTTCCCAAGGTTGAAACATCCTGATATCTTCCCATCCTTGAGGAGTTTTAGCTAAACCGTAACGGTCTTTTGCCATTAATTCAGGCTTTGCCAAATATAAATCATACGACGCGCAGCTCGGCATATCAACCATAACCCTTATATCTCTGTCGTGGCACGCATCAACAAATGCTTTAAATTGTTCCTGAGGTGAGCGCGGATCTTTTTTATCTATTAATACAGGATCAAGTTCAAGCATATCTAACGGAGAATAAACTGAACCCGCCGTTCCCATTGCATTATTTTTTCCGGGAGGATTAATAGGCAGAACATGAAGGGTATTAAAACCTTGCGCCTTAACCTCATCAAGACGATTTATAGCGTTTAAAAATGTTCCGTGCTGTTCATTTCCATCAATATATTCATTGTTGTTTGTATCTTTTGCATTAAATGTTCTTGGAACTATTGCCAAAATCTTTGCGCTGTTTGTTAAAAATAAGGTTCTCAAATCATTTTTATAAGGCTTATGAACAACACTTGTAACCTCGGCAGGCTTTGATACAGCAGGAGCATTAATCTTAGCCATATTATCCAAATATTGAGTAAGCAGATTTGAACTATTATGAGCTTGAGGATTTACTTGTACTTGCACATCCTGTTTTTTAGGAGCAAGCGGCTGATAAACACTTACGGCTTTAGTTATTAAATTTGTAGAAACATTCATCATACTATGCTTCCTCCTTAATCGGTTCAGGCTTTTTCATTCTACCCATAAAGAATTGAGATATTAAAGTTACCCCAATAACCGCAGCTCCGAGTTTTCCAAAAATAGAGAACCACTTACCGCTATTATACTTATTATTTGCCAGCTTATACATAAATTCGTTTGTAGCAGCACCAAGCCTGTTAAATCTTTCACTGGATGTTGCTTTATGTTCAATACCATCTACCAACACTTGAGGGAATGCAAAACTACGTTCTCCGCCGAGTTTTTGAAGTGAATCTACTCTATAAGCCTGAAAATCACTAAAGAATACCGAACTTTTAATTCTTTCTGCAATATCAGGATGTACATCACCAAACATTAATTTCATGGCATCACTGAAATAATTACTGTCATTTGGCATTGATACACGTTCATGAGCAGGTATTTTACCGTAATAATCATACTGAACTTTTCCGTTAACGACTTTTATATCGCCTCTATCAGATAAATCAGGAGTTAAATTACGTCGTTGGTATAATTTTACCGCAAAATCAGCCGTATGACCTTCCATAAGAACAGATTTCACAAGTTCAACCATTTCTTCTTTCACTTCTCTAGGTCTTAAGTGACCGATAACACCATTAATAGCTTTATCGTGAGCTATTTTATAATATGTGTTAATAATTTGCAGCAAGCGGTAGAAGGAACTTCTTACACCCGTAATTCTTTCATTCATAAACGAATGATATAAACCCTTTATACCCGTATTACCTTTATCTCCAAACCCCAGAAGAGAATCGACTGTTCCGTCTAAACCTAACTTCCGCAACTCATCTGCTGCTGCTTTAAATGAAGAATCTACCAAATCATGATAAGAATGAGAGTCTTTTTCTAACGGTGAGGTTTTTGAATAAACAACAGATAAAAGTTTTTCCATTTTTGTAACAAGCTCAGCGCATGCATTTTTATCTGCTACAATATCTTCAATTTTTGCTCTTAATACATCACCTGCAACTTTGCTATCAAGTCTTGCTTTTGCAACCTCTTCAGGTGAAAGTTTAAGAGCTTTAATAAATTCATCAGCAGTCTGATTCCAAATATCTGCTAAAATAGTTTCCTGATCTTGCGCAACTTTTATATGTGAATATCTGTCTAATACTGAAGTTTTTGCTCTAAGAGTATCAAATATTGAACCAATACTTCTTAACTGATTTGCAATATCCTCTGTTAAAACTCTTGATTTTTGCGTTTTGAATGCTTGTTCCAAAGGTGAATCTTCACCCTTTTGTCCCTGATGAATAAGAGAATCTAAGAAGAAATTCAAACGTCTTGCCTGAATAGACTTAGGGTCTTGAGCTACAAACTCATTAATCCTGTTTGTTAACAATTCCTGCATTGCAACAGAATGAGAAGAAAATTCTTTATATTCACCACCCACTAAACCTTTATCACTTAAGAAATTAAGCATCGTACTGTTATCAGGAATCAGTTTTGCCAAGTCTTCTTCTGATAATCCCGCAGGCTGCAAGATATTTTTAAAGGCTTCCCGAACATTATCCAACGTTGCTGTTGTAACACTAAAATGCTCCCCAACAGGCATGATTGAACGTAAATCTTCTGATACAGATTTCACAACAGCAGGATCTTGACCTTGTGTAATATTTGCTACAACCTGATTAAACAAATCCTGAGTTAACGGTTTTTGCAGATTTTCTTCAATCAAACCTTCTAAAGCGCGTTGTCTTGGTTTAAAATCGTATTTACTGATTTCTTCTCCAAAATGCGTTAATAACTCTTCACTTTGCTTATCTTTTCTATCATGAAGAAACTTAGAAACAGGACCTTCTAATCTGTTACAAATTAAAGCACTCAAAAGCGGGGTTGCAAAACCTGATGTCAACATCCACATTGTATTATTCTGCAACGCAATTTTACGCATTTTTTCCTGAATATAATCTCTTCTGTTCGGAATATCCTTTGGAACATGTAATCTGTCGCCAATTTTATTGATTTCTTTATCTGAATATAAATCCCAAGGAATAAATTGATGATCGGAGAAGACCATTTTCTTTCTTCCGTAATTATCTTCATATTTTTGTCTTATATCAAATCCGTGAACAAGTCTTGCAGGAAGTTGCAAGAAAAGTTTAGGCCAAATATTCATTGCTCCGAAAAACGCTGTTAAACCTATAAACTCAAACCATTTTGTCATCGGAGTAGCTTTTCTGGTAAACAAGTATGAAGCTATAGCAAGCCCGCCAAGCTTCATTCCGACATCATTAAGTTTACCCAATTCATGGTCGTTAGCTTTTCCGCTTATTGCATGCCTGAAAGCATTCCAGTCATATTTTAAACCTTTTGAAATTTCTGACGGCATATCAAATAAACTCGGACGAACCAGTTTGCCGTTACTTGGCAGCGGTTTAATAAATGTACGATTTGCCAATTCTTTATTTACATCAAAATTTTTAACCGCTTTATCTGCGTTATACTGTCTTGTCGCAGGATGTGAATTTATATATGCCTGAATTAAATTATCTGTTCTCATCTAACCCACCACACATTCTTTCTTTTTATCCATCACATCTTCTGCCGTAAGTTTTGACGGTTTCTTAGTTATATGAAGGGTATTTAAAACTCCGCCAACCGTTGATAAAACCGCTAACCCGATTACGGCTTTACCGGCATGTTTATCAACCATTTTTACTGCATTTTCCTTACCGTGGTATAACTCTTTTACAGCTTCTTTAAAACTTCTGCCAAAAATTTTCAAAGAATGCCCGAACTCTTTACCCTTCCAGAATTTCATAGTTGCACAGTTAAAATACTCAAGCCATGCATCCTGAAATGCCAAACAAACACCCGTTGCTGCCCACATAAAGGTTGAAATACTTTTTGCAACTTTTGATTTTACCAAAACTTCTTTATAAATAGGTTTTACTTCCTGATCGGAATCATTTAAATCTTTACCCAAACCGACTTTTCTTGCAATTTTGTCAAATCGGAAGTTTCTTTTTTCTCCCTTTTTCGGGTCGCCATAGAGCATATCCCAGTATGTAAAATCAACACTCTCCCCAACCTTATGGTACTCAATGGATTTCAAATCAAAATCATTCGGATGCTCCTGCAAACGATTATTAACTTTTGCATAAGGAAGTTCGGTATCAATACCTGTTGCAAGTTTTATCGGATAATTAACCAATGTTTTTGAAAATCTTTTAAATAAACCGTAAAACAACACACCTAACGCCATTTTATTTCCAAGGTGCGAAGCCTCTTTTGCACCAAAATGAGAAAAGAACGGATTTGCAGAATTAAATATCGCCATAAGGGTTAAACTACCCATAACATTTGGGAAATTACCCATTGTTAAAAATTCGTAGAAGTTAGAGTTTTTACTGCCCTTAATCCCTCTTGCCGGATATTGAGTAAAAGCTTTTGTAAATTTTTCCAAACCAATTCGGGTACGAGTCGATAAATTATTTTGCAACAAAGTATCATGCTCATAAGGTAATTCAGGCGCCTTACCTGCCTCTTCTTTTCGAGCCTGAAATGTATGATTCCCGTTTATACCCTTGCCTATAGCTGATATCATAATAACTCCACAATCTACATCATTAGAATACTTGTCAATATAAAATTTTGTTACTTTAGTTTAATTATATTTACAAATTTTAACAAAAATTTTACTTAAAAACACTGAAAAATATAAGGGTGAAAATTCCCATTATCACACAATAATACCCAAAGAAATTAAGTGAAAATTTTGATATAAATTTCATAAAATATTTTATACAAAGATACCCCGTAATACCTGAAACTACTGTCCCGACAGATATAGCAATCCAGTTATATGTAAGGGCCTCTGCAACATCGATTTTTACAAGCGGATAAACCATCGACGCACCTAAAATAATCGGAATACTTAACAAAAACGAATACCTTGCCGAAGTTTGTCTGTCTAAACCTGAAAACAGCCCCGTTGCAATTGTCCACCCGGAACGGGAAAATCCCGGAAGAACAGCCAGCCCTTGAGCAAGTCCGATTAAAACAGCCTGTTTCAAGTTAAGCTCATTACTGTTATGTTCGCTTTTAGCTGAAAGGTATTCACTAAAAAATAATACCCCGCCTGTGATAATTAGCAATCCCCCGACAAGCGCAGGATGATATACCAAATGGTTAGCTGCTCCGTTAATAGGCAATGCTAATAATATCGTAACAACTGTTCCTAGGATTATATATAACCCTAATTTAGCATCATAAGCCGAAAAATCGCGTTTTTTTATCCCCGTCCACAAAGCTTTGCAAATATCTGCCACATCTTTTCTGAAAAATATCAACACGGCAATCAAAGTTCCTAAATGAAGCATTATATCAAAAAACACTTCTTCACTTGATTGCTCGACAATCGGCAAGTTTTGAAAAACTTTATAAAAATTTGAAGTAAATACAAGGTGCGCAGAACTTGAAACAGGCAAAAATTCACTCAAACCCTGAACTATCCCCATTAAAACAGATTGTATTAAATTCACTTATCTAAACCTCTTCAAAATATGAACAGCAGGAAGTCTGAGTTTCCCAAACAGTAATTTTACTCAATTGAACGATTCTTTCTTTCAACTTTGTATAAATATAAGCAGAAATCATTTCACTTGAAGGACTTTCACCTTTAAAATCCGGTAATTCATTCAAATCCTTATGGTCAAGAGTTTCCAATACAGCATTTAATTCTCTTTTTAGTACTTTATAATCGATTAAGATATTACTTTTATTTAAGCTTTCTCCCTGAACAAAAGCTTCTACCATCCAATTATGTCCATGCTGATTTTCGCACTCACCGTCATAATTTAAAAGATGATGCGCTGCTGAAAAAAATGCTTGTGTTTTAATTTCGTACATCCCTTATCTCCTCATTTAATTATTTATTATCAAAAATAAAATCGCACAACTCGCGAACGGCTCCTCTTCCTCCGCCGTTACCCGCTATAAAATTACATACCGCCTTAACTTTTGGCACAGCGTCAGCAGGACATGCTGCAATTCCTACGTTTTCCAAGATACAAATATCAGGTTCATCATCTCCCATATATGCAACCTCATCAAATTCAAACCCGTATTTTTGCATAATACCTTCTAAAATAGGAAGCTTGTTTCTGACGCCCTGAAAAACTTCGGTTACACATAAGTCTGCTGCACGGCAATCTACGGTTCCGTTTTTTCTGCCTGTAATTATTGCTGTGACAAAACCATTCTTTGCCATTTTTGCTAACCCATGACCGTCTTTAGCGTTAAAAGTTTTATATTCAACCCCGTTTTCATCATAAGTTATACTGCCGTCTGTCATTACTCCGTCAACATCAAAAGCCAATAATTTAATCTTTTTTGCTTTTTCGTTTAATGTCATTACGCAACACCTGCTCTTAATAAATCATGAACATGAATTACTCCGACAGGAATATTATCAGCATCAACAACAGCTAACGCTGTAATTGAATATTTTTCCATCAAGTTAAGCGCTGAAGCGGCATAAGCATCTGAGGTTATTCTTTTTGGGTTGACTGTCATAACATCTTTTACTGACAAGTCTGATGAATCTTTGTGTTTAATAATAGTTCTTCTGATATCACCGTCTGTTAAAACCCCGCTTAATCTGCCCTGAGCATCTACAATCATTGCCATACCTAATTTATACTCTGAAATTGTATTGATAGCAGAAGTAAAAGTTTCGCAGTCAGGGACAATCGGCATTCTGTCACCGGTAATCATCAAATCGCCAACTTTATACGTTAAGCCTTTACCAAGCTTTCCTGACGGGTGAAACATTAAGAAATCTTCTTTTGTAAATCCTTTTTTCTCCATTAAACAAACAGCCAAGGTGTCACCCATAGCTAAAGTGGCAGTAGTACTTGCCGTTGGAGCTTTACCCAAAGGACAAGCTTCGCGTTCTACAGAAATATCAAGAACGACTTCACTTGTTTTAGCCAAGGTTGAATTCATATTACCTGTCATTCCAATCATAGGACAACCAAAACGTTTAATAAGTGGTAATAAGTTCATTAATTCTTGAGTTTCGCCACTGTTTGAAATGGCAATAATAACATCATCTCTTGTTATTACCCCTGAATCTCCGTGGGTGCTTTCAGCAGGATGCAAGAAGTATGCAGGAGTTCCTGTTGAAGACATTGTTGCCGCAATCTTTTTACCTATCAAGCCTGATTTACCCATCCCGGTTACAATTACACGGCCTTTGCAGTTGTATAATATATCAATTGCTTTATCAAAAGCTTCTCCGATATTTGATTTTAAACGTAAAATTGAATTTGCTTCAATTTCTAAAACTTCTTTTGCCAGTTCGTTAATTCTGCTTAATGTCATAGTTGTCATATCCCACCTCACTTAACTCATGACAAAATTATACAACAAATATCAATCTTTTGAACTATCTTTACAAAAATTTTATTATTTTTACCGTTTAACAAATTTTGTCAACATTTCTATAGAACGACAAACAGCTCTTGTTAAATCATCTTCATGCTCAGATGTTGTGTTAACCAGTTTTAGCCCTCTGCCATCTGCAATGAAAACCTGTTTAGGTTCAGAATATTCAAAAGTGTCTTGTGTAGAAGATATTAATGAAACACCGCCCTTTTTAGTTTTATTATTTCTGACAATAACCGCCAAATCATCATCTGAAGATTTTTCTAAAACAGAAACTAAATCAGGAGCCTTGTCAAGCATACTTGAAGCTTTTGCAATACTTACATTAACCCCGTTTTCCTTAACATAAGGAACAAATAATCCCTCAACTTTGGAAAGTCGGGACAGTGCTTTATTCACAGCGGTATTACTATAATCTTGTATAATTCTGACAGGTACGACTTTCATATAAAACTCCATTTCCTTGTTTTTAGATTATACACTAATAATAATTAATTTGCCACCCCTCACGCATAATTCTGTCTACACAATAATAACCCGTACATCTTGACTGAGAGTTATATTACGAACAACCTGAATATCCGCAATTTAAACAAACAAAACACCCTTCCGCCATTTGAATTTCATTCCCGCATTCCGGGCATTTAACTGTCTTTATCTCACCTGTCGGATTATATGTTTCTTTTTTTACTTCAAGATTCATCGGCTGAAACTGACGGGAATTATTACGATAAACAGTAAGACCTTTTAATTTATTTTTAAATGCAAGAATATATGTTTCTTTTATATCATCTTTTGTAGCGGATTCTACAAAATTAACCGTTTTAGATACCGCATTATCAGTGTATTTTTGAAAAGCAGCCTGCATTTTTACATGCCAGTACGGCGTAATATCATGCGCTGTCTGAAAAATATTTTTAACATCATCCGAAATATTATCTATATGAGCTATAGAACCGTCTTTTGCTATTTTTCCCATAAGTTCTTGAGAATAAAGCCTGTGTGATTTCATATATTGTTCAAATATCGGATTAACCTCAAGAAGTTCTGTTCCATCCATAATATTTCTTGAAAAAACTAACCCGAATAATGGTTCTATTCCGCCAGAAGCTCCTGCTATCATCGAAATTGTTCCTGTTGGCGCGATACAGGTTGTTGTTGCATTACGAAGCCCGTATTTTTTAACATCTTCATCCAAATTTTGCCACTGCGAGTCAGTAATATTCCCTCCATGATATTTGTTATAAAAATAATTCCCGCTATTATAAATGCTTGCGTCAAAATTATTAAATCTTCCCCGCTCTTTTGCCAGTTCAACAGATTCTGTTTTTGAAACATAATTGATAAATTCCATAACCTTCCCTGCAAGTTCAACACCCTCGTCAGAAGAATATGAAATTCCAAGCTTCATAAGCATATCAGCCCAGCCCATAACGCCTAAACCAATTTTACGATTATTTAAGACAATTTCTTTTATTTGAGGAAGCGGATATTTATTAACGGTTATAACATTATCTAAAAATCTCATTGCAGTTCTTACGGTCTGTTCAAGCAAATTCCAATCAATTTCTTTTGCACCCGTTACCATTTGGCCAAGATTTATTGAGCCCAGATTACAGGCTTCATACGGAAGTAACGGCACCTCTCCGCAAGGATTTGTTGACTCAATTTCACCCAACTTCGGAGTAGGATTATCTGCATTTATCCTGTCTATAAAAATAATTCCCGGTTCTCCGTTTTGCCAAGCCCTATCTACAATCAGGTCAAAAACATCCTTAGCATTTTTCTTAGCATAAACCTTACCGTCCTGAGGATTTATCAAATCATAATCTTCATTATTAAGATAAGCTTCCATAAACTTATCGGTAACTGCTACAGAAATATTAAAATTATTGAGCTTATTTAAATCAGACTTACAATTAATAAAATCAATAATATCAGGATGGTCAACACGCAAAATTCCCATATTCGCACCACGTCTTGTACCGCCTTGTTTTACAGCTTCGGTTGCAGAGTTATAAACTTCCATAAACGAAACCGGACCTGAAGATACTCCCATAGTTGAACGCACCAAACTGTTTTTCGGGCGTAATCTTGAAAAAGAAAATCCAGTTCCGCCACCTGATTGATGAATCAGCGCCGTATTTTTTAAAGTATCAAAGATACTTACTAAGCTGTCTTCAATAGGTAACACAAAGCATGCCGCCAATTGACCGAGTTCTTTCCCCGCATTCATCAACGTCGGAGAATTTGGCATAAAATAACGTTTTGCCATAACTTCATAAAAACGTTTCGCCTCGTCTTTATGTCCAAGGGCAATCGTATCCGAAACCCTTTTTAGCATTTCTTTCGGGGTTTCGATACAATTTCCCTTATTATCCCTGTTTAAATATCTTTTCTTCAAGACCTTTAAGGCGTTTTCAGAAAAACCTAAGCTCTCAGGACAAGTATTTTTATCCTGCATAAATGCTCCTTTTTAATTATGAAGTATTAAGCAAGCCATTCTTTTATATCGTTACTTAATTCTTGTTTTTTAGCTTCCGGATCTAAGCTGTCCAATCTTGCTTGTTTTTCCAAAGCTTCAAGATAAGAAGGTCTCTTTTCAACTTCAGAAACTACAAAATTTTCTGAAATTAACGGATCTCTTACAATTCTATATAAAAGTCTTCTGAAAGTTTCCGTATCAATCGGTTTATCTAAAGCAAAAAACTCTGTTGCAACTTTAGGACATTTTCCGTCAAGTGTTACAAGCAGATTTTCTTCATCACCTGTATTTATCTTTTTTACAGAAACGGTAACTAATTTATCTTCAGGCCAAACATCTCTTGCAACAAGAGATCTTGTTTCCGGTTTGCAATTTAAAAAGCTTTGAGTTTTACGTTCAGCTTGTTCATTAAGATCATTCATTGCTATTTTTAAAGCAACCATATCTTCATGTACATATTCTGTATTTGAATACGGTCTGTCTTTACTTAAGTTATAATATAAATCTTTTGATGGTTTATCCAATTCAAATTTTAAAAGACCAAATTGTGGTTGTTTATTGTTATTATTTAAAGAAACCGGTGCAACTTTCATGACTAAATGCCTCCTACTTTTTCATGTATTATTGTACATTATAAGTTCAAACAAAAAAAAACTTGTTAAATACAAACAAAATACTTAATATTTTGTTACAATTAAATCCATATCTATATCCGACAAGATAATACAAAACCTTCTTTTTATGATATATTGAAAACATGATTAGGAGAGTTTTTAAGGTTTTATTTGTAATTATACTTACGGCATTACTGCTAAAAGGATGTCTTGTAAAAGATATTCCAAATAACAGCAATCAACTAAGAGAAGAGAAAACCGTAACCTCAAATTGGACATATACTATTCCGAAAAATATTACAATAAACGGTGTTGATTATCTGCAATCACAAGCTCCTATAGGCAATTTCGGCGGAGAACTTATCACATCAACCATCGGTGAAGGTCCAAAAACCTTTAACCCGTTTAACTGTAAAGATAATACTTCACAAATTATGACAAGTATAATGTATGACGGGCTTTTATCAACAGACCCGATAAACGGAAAACCAATACCAAAGCTTGCTAAATCTTACACAATTTCTCCTGACGGAAAAACATATACAATCAAGCTCCGCCACGGAATAAAATGGACTGACGGAAAACCGATTACGGCTGATGATGTTATTTTCACATGGCACGATATTATATTTGCAGGATTTGGAGATACTTCAGTCAGGGATTCGTTAGTGATTGATGATAAATTACCGACTGTCCGCAAAATTGATGATTATACTGTAGAATTTACAACCGATAAACCTTACGCTCCGTTTATCAGGTTGCTTTCAACCCCGATTGCCCCCAAACATATCTTCATGCCTGCTGTTAAAAAAGGTAAAAAATATTTTGACTCATTTTTATCAACAAACACCCCTCCTAACAAATTTGTGACCTCAGGAACTTTCAAACTTAAAGAATACGTTCCGGCGCAGCGTGTAGTATTTGAAAGAAATCCCAATTATTATGAAATAAATAAAGATAACAAAAAACTGCCTTATCTTGATAAATACATATTTTTAATCGTAGGCGACTTAAATAATGAGGTTTTAAAATTTGAAGCAAAAGAACTTGATGTGATTTCACTTCAAGGTTCAAAAGTTGCAAGATACAAATCTCTTGAACCGCATTCTGATTTCAAACTGTATAATCTCGGACCTACTACAAGTACAATGTACCTTTCAATGAACTTAAACAACAGAAAAGGAAAAGACGGCAAATACTACGTTAACCCGATTAAACAAAAATGGTTTCAGGACTTGAATTTTAGAAACGCAGTTGATTATGCAATCGACAGAAAAAATATGGTATTTAATATTGCAAACGGAATTGCTGCACCATTGTTTACCCCTGAAAGCTTAAATTCTATTTACTTAAATAAAAACATTAAGCCTTATGATAAAGATCTTGAAAAATCCAAAGAATTTTTGAAAAAATCAGGATTTTATACAAAAAGGGGTAAACTTTACGACAAAGACGGAAACCTTGTAGAATTTGACCTTTACACAAACGCCGGCAACACGGAACGTGAAGCTATCGGAGTTATGATAAAACAAGATTTGGAAGATTTAGGGATGAAGGTTAACTTTAAACCTATTGAATTTAACTCTCTTGTTAATAAGCTTGTCAGTACATTTGACTGGGATATGGTTATAATGGGGCTTACCGGTTCACCTTTAGAACCAAACGGAGGCAAAAATGTTTGGCTGTCTGACGGAAGACTTCATATGTTTAATATGAGAACCCCGCAAGAAGGTAAAGCTAAAATCTTGCCTTGGGAAAAAGAACTTGATGAATGTTTTACAAAAGGTGCGCTGGCAACAAAATTTGAAGACAGAAAAAAATATTACGACAAATACCAGGAAATTGTATATAGAGAAAAACCCTTTATATACATATATTCACCTGTTATTATTATGGCTATAAGAGATAAATTCAAAAACATATACCCATCAAGCTTGGGTGGGTTAACACACAATATTGAAGAAATTTACGTTGAAAGGGACAAGTAAGATAAAAACTCACGCCCTCGCCCCTTTAGGAGAGGGTCGAGGGAGGGGAAAATAAATATTATGGAAATTTTAAAATACATTATAAAAAGAATAATTCAAACAATACCGTTACTTATACTAGTATCGTTAATAAGCTTTTTTATAATAAGGTTATCACCCGTTGACCCTCTTGCGGAGTTAAAGCTAAACCCGTCGATTTCTCCTGAAACTGTAGAAAAAGAACGCCAAAGACTGGGTCTTGATAAACCCGTAATAATCCAATACGGGAAATGGGCATTTTCGTTTATAAAAGGGGATTTAGGTGTAACTTCAACCGGTGAAAAAGTCAGCCAAAAGTTAAAAGAAAGAATACCGAACACGCTACTTTTAACCTCAATCGTAATCCTTTTAACTTGGCTTGTCGGCGTTCCACTTGGTATTATTGCGGCAGTAAAATGGAAAACTCCGACAGACAGAATAATGACAGTTCTGACAAGTATCGGAATGGCAATTCCTTCATTTTTCTTTGCGGTTTTGTTACTTTTATTCGCGGTAAAAACAGGCTGGTTTCCGATTGGAGGATTAACAAGTCCTAATTTTGCGGATTTAAGTTTCGGGGGTAAATTCCTTGATATTTCTTATCACTTAGTATTACCTGTTTTTGTACTGTTTACAATATCATTAGCAGGATTACAGCGCCAGATGAGAGCAAATATGCTTGATGTTTTGGATAGCGATTATGTAAAATTTGCAAGAGCAAAGGGGCTGCCTGAATACATTGTCATTTATAAACATGCACTACGTAACGCCGTTAATCCTATGATTACACTTCTTGGTTTTGAATTTGCAGGGTTGTTATCAGGAGCTGCACTAACTGAATATGTTTTCCAATACCCGGGGCTTGGAAGACTTATTTTGGAAGCCGTTTTAAAATCAGATATAAATCTTGTTATGGCATCTTTAATGATGGGCGCTGTAATGCTTATTTTAGGAAACTTAATAGCAGATATTCTTCTTATTATTACAGACCCGAGGATTAGGGTGAAATCATGATTAAAGATATTTTTAAACAACTTTGGAATGATAAATTTGCAAGAATTGCCCTGATAGTTCTTGGGGTAATTTATCTTGCACTGTTTTTAGCTGATTTTATCGCACCTTATACAAAGGATTTTTCTGATAGGACAATGGCTTATGTTCCTCCGTCTAAAGTGTTTACGATAGATGAAAACGGCAAACTTTCAAAACCTTATACCTATAATTACATACGAGAATTTGATCCCGAAAACCTTGAAATTAAATACACCCTTGACAGAAGCAAAAAACATTACATAAAGTTTTTCTCTCAAGGGCAACCGTACAAGTTTTTAGGACTAATCCCGATGAAACGTCATTTATTTACTACAGATAAAGACGGAAGGATATTTATACTCGGAACAGATATTAACGGACGGGACGTATTTTCAAGACTGCTTTTTGGCGGAAGAATTTCTATGACAATAGGATTTTTAGCTTTATTTGTATTATTTCCGATAGGACTATTATACGGAGGAATTTCGGGGTATTTCGGCGGGAAAGTCGACAGCATCATGATGAGGTTTGCAGAAGCTGTTATGTCTATACCGAGTTTTTATCTGCTTATAATTCTTGCGTCAATTCTACCATCTGGTATGACAAGTACACAAAGGTTTATGCTCATTGTAATAATTCTTGCGCTTATTGGCTGGGCAGGATTTGCAAGGGTTGTCAGAGGAATGATATTGTCTGTCAAAAATCAGGAATACATTCAAGCTGCTCAATCAATCGGAGCTTCAAAAATGCGTATTATTACAAAACACTTACTGCCACAAACTACAAGTTTTGTAATAGTTGCAATGACTTTATCTATTCCGTCTTATATATTGTCTGAATCCGGATTAAGCTTCTTAGGACTCGGAATTCAGCAACCTGATGCCAGCTGGGGTAATATGCTAAAAGAAGCACAAGAATTTACAAATATTTTATATAGACCATGGCTGTTGACTCCCGGATTTTTAATTTTTGTATCAGTTTTGGCATTTAATGTAATAGGTGATACTATTAGAGATATATTAGATCCAAAATCTAAAGTGAGATAAACAATGCAAAAAGTGAAAAAGATTATAATTTTAACAAGCGCCTTAATAATTCTAACAGTATTACTTTACTGGAGTTTACCGTTTGTACTTGTTATAAACTCTTTTAATCAGTCAGATAAACAAAAAGAATTATCTTTGTTAAACATTGCAGTAAACATTTCAATATTTCCCACGCAAAAACAATATGCTCTTGAAGCTGCGATACCAACTCTTGTTATCACAAGAGATTATCTTGGGGCAATTGAATACATAAAAGATTTAGAAAAAATTACAACGCTGAATAACGGCATAAAATACTTGGCATCATATTCTTATATGCAAATAGGCGATTTTGAAAACGCAATGCAGTATGCAATAGAGTCAGAAAATAAAAAAATTCAAACAAAAATTTATAATAAAATAAAAGAAAAGAGGAAATAATGGAAGGGCTTATTAATTTAGAATTTTTTATAAGAATCGGAATAGCTGTGGCATTTGGATTTTGTATAGGACTAGAAAGAGAACTAACAAACAAATATGCGGGCTTAAGAACACATATTCTTGTATGTTTGGGAGCTTGCGTATTCACCTTGATTTCAATCTACGGATTTCCAACCTTTGCTCCGGGCGATAATGTAATTATCGATCACTCAACAGGTATAAGAGATACATCTCGAGTTGCGGCACAAATCGTTACGGGTATTGGTTTTATCGGTGCAGGTACGGTATTAAGAAACGGTCCGATAGTTTTAGGGCTGACAACAGCCGCAACCCTTTGGATTGCGGCAAGTATCGGTATGGCATGCGGTGCGGGAATGTTTGATATAGCGTTTTCCGGTACAATTCTTGCAATCCTGACTCTTGTTTCAATAAGAGTTTTAGAAAGAAAAGTTCTTCCGACAAGCACAAAGAAAACCCGCAGAGTTAAATTAAGTCTTGTTTGCGCAAAAGAAAATGCGGACAAAATATATAATTTTATTCTTGATAAATATACAGAAATTTCAGAATTCTCAAAGAAAAGCCTTAAAAATGAAGAAACTCCAAGCACAAAAATAAGCTGCATTGTTGATGTTACGGGACGAAAACCGATAAAAGATTTATATAAAACATTCCAAAACATTGAAGGAATAGAATCTATTACAATTCAGGAATATATGGAGTAAAATGCTTTACTTTAGGTTAAGTTTAAGCTAGGATAAAAGGGGTAAAATTATTCAACCCTCGTAACATTCGAGGGAATATAAAGGGAGAAATAACGTTGAAATATAAACGAATTTTATTAAAAATAAGCGGAGAAGCACTTTTAGGCAGCCAACAGTTTGGTATCGACCAAGAACCTGTAGCAATGATTGCAAACGAAATAAAAAAAGTAACTGAAAACGGAGCTCAAGTAGCAGTAGTTGTCGGCGGAGGCAACATTTTCCGAGGAATGAAAAACAGTGCAAAACTCGGAATGGACCAAGCTTCAGGAGATTATGTCGGAATGCTTGCAACAGTGATGAATGCAATAGCTCTTCAAAGCGCACTCACACAAATCGGTGTTCAATGCAGAGTTCAATCAGCAATCGCTATGAACCAAATCGCAGAACCTTATATCCGCCACAGAGCAATCAGACACCTTGAAAAAGGCAGAGTAGTAATCTTTGCGGCAGGAACAGGTAATCCGTTTTTTACAACAGATACCGCAGCAGCCCTAAGAGCATCTGAAATTAACGCTGAAGCAATGCTTATGGCTAAAAACGGAGTTGACGGGGTTTACACAGATGACCCTAATACAAATCCTAATGCTAAAAAACTTGAAAATATTAACTACGATGATATCATCAAAAACGGTTTAAAAATTATGGACACATCAGCTTGTGCGCTATGTAAACAAAATAATATTCCGATTGTAGTTTTTGACTTCAAAAAAGAAGACGGAATAAAAAATATCCTTAACGGAGAAAAACTCGGAACATATATCAGCTAATAATAAATAACGAAAGAGGTAAAAAATGACAGAATCTTTAGAAGAATTATTTTTATTCGGAGAAGAAAAAATGGAAAAAGCGATTGCCCAATTACAAAAAGAATTTGGTTCAATTCGCTCAGGACGTGCAAATCCAGGAATTTTAGATAAAGTTATCGTTGAATACTACGGAGCACCAACTCCTTTACGCCAAATGTCACAAGTATCGGTTCAAGACGGTACAACACTTGTTATCACACCTTATGACAAATCAATTATGAAAGAAATCGAAAAAGCAATCATTAAAGCTGAAATCGGAATCACTCCAAACAGCGACGGAACCTGCTTAAGATTAGTTTTCCCTCCTCTAACCGAAGACAGAAGACGTGAAATTTCTAAAGATGTAAAAAAATTAGGTGAAGATGCAAAAGTTGCAATCAGAAACATTCGCCGCGATATGACAGATAACCTTAAAAAACTTGAAAAAAGTGAAAATCTTCCTGAAGATATGGTAAAAAATAATCAGGATAAAATTCAAAAATTAACAGACAAATATACTGCAAACATTGATTCAGCAGTTGCTGTAAAGGAAAAAGAGGTTATGACCGTATAATGATTGATTTAGGCTTGAATAAAAACGCAACAAGAATGCTCACAGGGCTTATCATGGGTACTATCGTAATGCTTTGCCTTATGAAAGGCGGGTTAGCATTACTGGCTTTACTTATATTTATGCTGATAGTAGGGTCAAAAGAATATGTAAAAATACTTAACCACAAGGGTTTTTATCCAAGCCTTAAAGTCATTTATTTTACAGAAGCTATTTTAGCGACAGTAGTCTACTTTAACCGCGTAGATTTAGTAGCAATTACTTTAACAATTTGCGCTATGTGCTCATTTATGTGGGTTCTTTTTAAAGGAAGACAGCCATATATCGCAAATGTTGCAACAACACTGTTAGGTATGGTGTATTGCGGTTGGTTCCCATTGCATTTAATGTTTTTGAGAAACCTTTCAAATTCTAAATACGACAGCGGTTTAGGATTTATTGTATTAATGTTTACAGCAATACTTTTGACAGATATCGGCGGCTACTATGTAGGAAGTAAATTCGGGAAACACAAACTTGCCCCTGTTATAAGCCCGAATAAAACAATTGAAGGCTCAATAGGCGGTATGAGCTTTGCAATAATCGGAGCTTTACTTATTTGGGCATATATGAATTATCTTTTGCATATTGGTGTTCAATGGTACATAATGATATGCGGAGCCGTAATTTGTACGTTATTTGCTCAAATCGGTGATCTTTGCGAATCACTTATAAAAAGAGATGCAGGAGTTAAGGATTCAGGTACAAGTTTACCGGGTCATGGCGGTTTTTTGGATAGAACCGACAGTTTTATCCTGACAATCCCTGTAATGTATTATTTCTGCAAGTGTTTCATTTTCCATACCGAATGGATTCAAACACTTTCTGCTTTTGTGAAAGGATTATTCTAATGAAATCAGTTGCTGAAATTTTCGGGATTGAAACAATTAGCAAAGACCTTTATAAATGTGCATTAACACACTCTTCATACACAAAAGAATTAAACTTACCCGCAACAGAATGCTATGAACGTTTGGAGTTTTTGGGAGATGCTGTTTTAAAATTATCTATTTCAGATGTCTTATTCAGAAAATATCCTGATTCACCGGAAGGCGAATTATCAAAAATTAGAAGCATTATTGTATCAGATAACACATTAGCTGATGTTGCCAAGAAAAACGGACTTCAACAACTACTGATACTTGGCAAACACGAAGAAAAACAAGGTTGCAGGAATCTAAATTCCATTTGTGCCTGCGCTTTTGAAGCAACACTTGGGGCTTACTACTTAGACGGAAAATACGATGAAATTGTGGAGTATATAAAAACGACCTTTGAACCGTATATTGAAGATGTTCAAAAACATTTTGAAAAATTTAACGCAAAAGCAATTCTTCAAGAATACACGCAAGGATTAACTCAAAATACTCCGGTTTATACTCTTATAAATGAAACAGGTCCGCAGCATAAAAAAACATTTGAAATTGAAGTAAGTTATAACGGCGAAGTTCTTGCAACAGAAAAAGGTTCAACAAAAAAAGAAGCAGAACAAAAATGTGCCTATACAGCCTGTAAAAAATTAGGAATAATATAAAATGTCAAAAATTTACATATCACCGTCAATATTATCAGCAGATTTCGCAAACCTTGAACGAGATATTAAACTTGTTGAAAATAACGGTGCAGATTGGATTCATATTGACGTTATGGACGGACATTTTGTCCCGAATATTACAATCGGGATTCCTGTTGTAAAATCAATCAAACAAGTTACGAAGTTACCGCTTGATGTGCATTTGATGATAGAAAATCCCGAAAAATATATAGAAGATTTTGCAAACGCGGGAGCTGATATTATTACATTCCATTATGAGGCTGTTGCCCAAAGTCATTCTGAACTTGATTCAGAATCTATAAAAAACATAATTAAACAAATTAAATCATTTGGGGTTAAAGCAGGTTTATCAATAAAACCCAAAACATCTCCTGAGGTTCTTTACCCTTATTTAAAAGATTTGGATTTAGTTCTTGTGATGACTGTAGAACCGGGGTTTGGCGGACAAAAGTTTATGGAAGATTGCGCGGAGAAAATTCCGCAAATTAAATCAAACGCACCCGAAAATTTAATAATCCAGGTTGACGGCGGAATAAATGATGTTACGGGAAAAATTTGTACATTGAACGGAGCAAATTCACTTGTTGCAGGAAATTACATCTACAAATCAGACGACATAAAAAAAGCAATAGATTCCTTAAGATAATTCAGGATTGATTTCTTCGCCTTTTCGCATTTTATATTTCATAATTTCGTCAATATTACCACTTGCGATTGCAGCTTGCTGATTTTCATCAATTTTACTTGACTGAGAATTGTTTTCTTGTTTTTCATCATTTTTAACATCTTTACTTTGAGAATCTTCTTCCTTAAATGAAACGGCAGCAGCACCAGTTTTTGACTGAATTTCACTTTGAGTTTTAGAAACTCTTGAGATATTTTGAGAATTTTGAGCAGAAACCTCATCAGCAGTCTTCTGAACAATATCCCCATTTTCAATGGCTTTTTTACCGTTTTTGACAATTCTTCTGCCGATAAAACTATATAGGAAGTGCCATTTTTTAATAGTTTCACCCATTTCAACAGTAACATTACCTGTATCAACAGCATCTGCACCTATGCCTGATTGGGCATCAATCACAGAGTTATACTCATTTAAATCAGCATCTGTTTCAGCCGCCATAGCCTGACCGCTTACACCAAGCTGTTTTAATTGACGCTGCAGCTGTAAAATTTTAGCGGCATTACCTAAATTATTATCTTTTGAAGTTTTATTTTTTAACGACTCAATTTGAGATTTTAACTCATCAGCTTCTTCCATTAAAGCACTTATTGAAGCCTCAAGACTTTCTGTATCACTGTCTGACTTGGCTCCTGTTTCTCCTAAAACAGCTTCCGCGACAACAGATTCACCTGCTTTTACTTTACTTTCAGATGAAAAAGTCCTTGCTACTTTGTAGTAACTTTCTCCTGATTCAAGCATCTTATCTCGTCTTTGGGCTGCCGTAAGATTTTCAGGGGCTTCGGAATTTTCATCACCTTCCGCGTTTTGAGTTTGAGTTGATGCGTTAGTGCTTGCAGCCGCAGCTGTTTCATAGGTTGTATCATCATTATCCCCGGCGGCTAACTCGTTTTGAAAATCCTTTGCCCATTGCAAATATTCATCAGGTACTTCTACCCCTTCATTTTCATATTTAATTATCTCTTTTGCCGTAAGTTTTCGCCAATCAATTTCTTTAGGTGAAACAGCACTTATTGCGGAAATTTCCATAGTACATCCTTAGGTTATTATCTTATTATTGTTTACGGCAACCAAACACTAAAACTTTAAATTTTACCCCAAATATTAACAAATATTAATCTCATTCCTCTAACTAATGGATACCTTTTTTGAAATTATGGTTATAATAAAAGAAAAAAGGACTTAACTATGACAAAAGAAGAATTGATGCAAAAAGCTATAGAAGTTTCAAAAAATTCTTATTCTCCTTACTCAAAATTTCCTGTCGGAGCCTGCCTTTTAACAGATAAAGGCAACACCTACTCAGGGTGTAACTTTGAAAACGGAAGCTTAGGGATGACAATTTGCGCAGAAAGAAACGCTATCGGAACAGCTATCGCAAACGGCGAAAGACGAATAAAGGCAATTGCAATATATTCGCCAAACCAGGATAATTGCACCCCATGCGGCGCTTGTCGTCAAGTTCTGCATGAATTTTGCGAAAAAGACGAAGAGCTTGAAGTTATAGTTAAAATCGGAGAAGAATTAAAAACTTATACTCTTGCTCAATTATTACCCGAAAGCTTTACGTTATAAATGTACATAATTGAACTGCTGATACAAGCATTTAAAAAGAAAAGAAAAACTAAACAAGAAAGCCGTTTTGAGTTGCCTGAAAATGAAATAGAAGACAATACTCAGGATTGCGAGCATCTTTTTATGCCGTTAGACAGTTCAAACGAGTTTTTTGCCTGTAAATATTGCGGACTGGTTATCCCAAAAGAAAAGTTAAAACCTAAAAACATTTTTGAAACAAAAAAGATATAATAATCCGGCGGATACAAAAAGCCTATAAAGAACTTAAACTGACTAAAAAAGGAGGTTTATATGACAAAAAATTTAGGCGAAGTTATCAACCATATTATGAAAGAAAACTCAACAAAACGAGTACTTATTATTACTAACCATTTACACATTTTTGGAACAATCCACGATTATCATAACAAATGCGAAAACTGCCACGAGTGCCTTATCGCGCTAAAAGATGTTAAAGTTGCAAAAATTGAAGAAGTATGCAAATGCGGTAAAGCAGGATGTGAATGTAATCTTGAAGTATTTGTAGCTTTTGATTGGTTTAATATTAATACAAATGCAATTGTCGGATTCAGCATTTTGGGTTAATAAAAAAGGCGGAAAACAAATGTTTTCCCGCCTTTTAAATTTATTACAAAATCTTACACTTTTCTTTTACGAGCTGCTTCAGATTTATGTTTTCTTTTAACGCTTGGCTTTTCATATCTTTCACGTTTTTTTACTTCAGAAAGAATACCTGCTTTTTGGATTTTCTTTTTGAAACGTCTTAAAGCGCTTTCGATACTTTCGTTTTCGCCAACTTTAACTTCTGCCATTTATATTTTCACCACCTTTATAGCTTGTTTTACAGCTATAGTATAATACAAACCATAAAAAAGGTCAACATATAGGATTATTTCCAAGGATAAGAATCGTCAATCTGCCAGCCTGCACGCTTAATACGTTCAGCACAATACCAACCTGTACCACTGTTGGAACACTCTGATTTTAGAGCCGAATCTGAGAGATTATACCCATAAGGCACAACACCTTTTCCGTTTTCAAGACGGGTAAGATAGAAAAAATCTCTTCCAAATCTGTTTGGACCTTTCTCATTACCATTAATATCTACGGCAATTATACTGCTCGAAACAGATATATTTCCTGAAGTCGCACCTGTAAAGACAATATATAAAATTCCATCCATAGTATAAAAAGGAAGTAAAATATTACCGCTGTAATCCCCGCCCATTCCTTGAGAGTCTCCGTTAGGGGATGAAACCCCTTTTTTATACATACATCGTGAATTATTACACAACTCAGCACCTTTAATATAAGGATTCCAATATGTTTTAAAATACATTTCAGAACCCATATTAAATGCATTATCGGGTTCGCCTAAATCTTCATAAGACAAGCGGTAAGCCTGATTTAAAATAGAAATAGCTTTTTGAAGCTTTGTTACGGTAACTTTCTTTTGATGAGCCGTTATCAAATTAGGAATAGTCATCGCTGCAACAACTCCGATAATCCCAAGTGTAATAAGAGTTTCTGCAAGAGTGAACCCAAATGTTTTATCTTTCATCCTTTTCAATCGTCATTTCCTCATCTATATTTTCTTAAACATGGATACAATGCATCTTATTTACAAGATATAACACATCATATAATTTGTCAATTATCAAAACTACATCATTTAATATCTAAATAAATAATTGTATCCTTAAAAGGAGGTAATTATGTCAGAATTAAAAAAACTTTTAGGACGCAGGATTCAAGAGCTGAGAAAGCGACAAAATATAAAACAAGAAAAACTTGCCGAGATAATAAACATTGCACCAAGAAATCTCAGCAACATAGAAACAGGCAGGAGCTTTCCGTCAGCTGAAACCATTGAAAAAATCGGAAAAGCCCTAAATATTAAAATTAAGGATTTATTTGATTTTGACCACCAAAAGGATGATGAAGAACTTTTAGCAGGAATAATAGAAAAGATAAAACCTGTAAACAGAAATCGATTACAAGATTTTTACAAAATTATAAGCTCATTAACAGACTAAGGGTTACTTACCCCTTAAAATAGTCACAAATCAACTTTTCACGACGCGGAAGCAGATGTTTTATACGATTCATTATAGATTTATTTTGCAAATCATCTAACTCTTTTTTTAAAACAGCTTTTTCAATTAAAATTTTATTATACAAATCCGCACAGACAACACTTTTGTCAATGTGTTCACTTAATTTCGACAGTTGCAATTCTTTTTCTCGGATAGAATAAATAAGATCTTGTTTCACTTTACTTAAACCTCTCATATATCACATTTAAAGAATAAACTGTTCTTTAAGATTTAAAATCAACTTTTTAGGTGATTTTAGATTAAACCTTTAATAAATCATACTCATAACCGAGTTTTAAAGCTTCTATATTTTTTGGAATTAAAGCTTTACGATGAGGCGGAATCACATTATACAAAGCTTTTTCCAGAGTTTCTATAGAAATAATTTTACTTACACGTGACAAAATACCTAATGCAAGTATATTAGACATTTTTACATTTCCGAGTTTGTCATGCGCACTTTGAGTAATCGGCATTGAAACGTAAGTAATATCATCTCTGGATTTTTTCACCTCTGCAAGCGAAGAGTTAACAATAATTGTACCGCCTTTTCTCACCTGAGATTCAAACCTGTCAAAAGAAGCCTGATTTAATACAACTATATAATCTGCACATGATTTTTGAACGGCACTGACTTCATCATCAGACATTACAACAGTACAATTAACTGTACCACCGCGCATTTCAGCACCATAGGATGGATACCAGGTAACATTTTTATCATCAAGCATAAACCCGTTAGCGAGAACTTCACCTGCTAACAATACGCCCTGACCGCCAAATCCTGCAATTATAAAATCTTTTTCCATAATTATTAACCTAACTTTTCTGTAACATCCTTATAAATACCTGGCTTAAACACTTGCATCATTTCATTTCTAACACGTTCATGAGCTTTATCAGGAGACATTCTCCAATTTGTCGGACAGCTTGAAAGAATTTCTACAAACCCGAAACCTAAACCTTTTATCTGAACTTCAAAAGCTTTTTTAATAGCTTGTTTAGCTTTTCTGATATTTGCAACAGAATCAAGAGAAACTCTTGCACTAAATGCTGTTCCGTCACATAATGCTATATGCTCGGCTATTTTTATCGGATATCCGTAATATTCCAAATTTCTTCCTGTCGGAGAAGTTGTCGTAACCTGCCCTAACAAAGTTGTCGGACCCAATTGTCCTCCTGTCATACCGTAAGTTGTGTTATTTATACATATCGCAGAGATTTTTTCACCACGTAACGCGGCATGCATACTCTCAGCCAGCCCGATTGACGCAAAATCACCATCACCCTGGTATGTAAAAACAAACTTATCAGGTCTTGCTCTTTTTATACCCGTAGCTTCTGCCATAGCTCTACCATGAGGAGCTTCAAGAGCATCTATATTTAAAAAATCATAAATTGTAACAGAACAACCGATTGAGGCTGCTACAATTGCTTTTTCCCTCAAGCCTAATTCTTCCAAAACTTCTGCAACAAGCCTTACTGCAACCCCATGGTCACACCCCGGACAGAATGTATATTTTGCATCTTTTCTAAATGTATCTGCTATTTTAAAAACTTGTGTTGCCATTACAATAAGCCCTCCACTTTTGCTGCAATATCTTCAGGATCAGGCGGAGTACCGACACCTTTATGGATAAGTTCAACAGGCACATTCCCGTTTACAGCAAGCTTAACATCGTTAACCATTTGACCCATATTAACTTCAACAACAACAAACTTTTTAACAGTTTGAGATAACTCTGCAAGACGTTTGTTCGGGAACGGAAACAGAGTAATCGGTCTAAAAGTTCCGACTTTTAAACCTTTTTGTCTAAGAAGTTTCGCCGCTGAATTTACGTTTCTTGAAGTTGAACCAAAACTTACCAAAACAACATGAGCATCTTGAGTATTTGCTTCTTCCCATTCTGTTTCATTCTCTTCTATTGTTTTATATTTATCGTAAAGCTTTTCCAAGAACTCACATTGTCTGTCGGCTAATGGTGCATAAGAACGAATAATTCTGCCGTCACGACCTTTAGCTCCACTTAAGGCCCAAGAAGAATTATCTGTTTCAGGGTACGGATAAGGTTTAAATTCAACAGGAGCCATCAT
>CAMDYM010000014.1 GCA_945910425.1 uncultured Candidatus Melainabacteria bacterium
GAAATAAAAGTTGAAGGAGCACACCAAACACTTAATCTTACAAAAAAATCCTTTCTTCCGACAATATCGATAGAAGGTCAATACCAACGAGGCGGGAAAAGTTGGACATCAAATTACGGTTTTAATATCGGCGCCTACTTAACATTTCCGACAATAAACGGAATGCTAATAAGAAATGAAATAAAAGAAGCAAGATACTACTACGACAGAGAACTTGCTAATGCCAGAAACACTCAAAACAATATATATCTGGAAATCCAAAACGCATACCTTACACTTGACGAGAAACGAAATCAGCTTCCATACGCAATAATTCAAGTTAAACAGGCAAAAGAAAATTACGAACTCTCTTTTGGCAGATACAAAGTCGGAGAAGGTTCTCCAACCGAACTTAAAGATGCCCAAAACACCTATGAGCAATCTCAATTAACATATTACAAAGCATTATATGAATACAACTCGGCAAAAGCAAACCTTGAAAAATCAATAGGCAAGAACATTTGCTCCGATGAACCTCCTGTTGAATTACAAAAAGATTAAGTTTTGTTAACATAATTCATTCAAAAAAAGCAATTATTTAAAAAGTATTTACTTTATATATATGTAAGAAATAAATAAGAGAGAGATTAAACATTATGTTAGCAACATCAGGACAAGCTTTTGGAACAATGACAAGAAGATCAGCCAAAAGAAAATCAATAGAAGATTTCAAATATTTAGAAAATAAAGACAGAAGAATGAGATTCAACAACTCACAAGACCCTATTTATTACGTCTTTGATTGTATTGAAAACAGACCGGTAAGCGTATTAGCAAAAGAGTTTGTAAAAGATACATTTTTTGAAACAGTAAATTTTGTATCAAAAATCGTTGGATAATCAATAAGGATAAAGCGAAAGAAAGATTTAGGAAAAGGATATAGGAAACCCACATAAACCAAGCGGTCAAACGACCGCTTTTTTATTTTTTACCACGGGTACTCTTTTGGAATTTTCCAGTTATTGCGCATAATTATTTCAGTACATGTTGAACCGTTTGACCAGTTTACACCTGTTTTATTACAGCCGCCAACTAAAGCATCTGCACTATCGCCGTAGAGTTCTTGTATACTTGTAGAAGCTTTAACAGCATATGTTTTACCATCAATTACAGTACCTGTATCCTTAAAATGGACTGCAAAATAAAAAATATCTTTACCTACGATATTTGGCAACGACGGTCCATTAATATCAACTAAAATATATAAATAATTTAACCAACCATAATCTGTTTCCGAGTTATAACCACCACTTCCAAAACTCCAAAAGCATATTCCGTTTTGCATACAATAAATATACGAAGGACTGAAAGCAATAGAAATTCCCTTCCATGTTGTTGGAGGCTTTTTATATTGAGTTTTTGTTATGCCGCTTAAATATGGTACAAGATAAAGCTCGGCAAAAAAATTCTTTTTTACCACATCCCCTTTATCTGTCTTAGTTAAAGCTATTAATGGACCTTCATTTTCAAATTCCGCATGTTTGATAGTTTGCGTAATAAGAGCATATGCTTGTTTTAATCTTTCGGCAGTAACTTTTTTCTGATAATTTGCAATCAATGAAGGAATCGTTAACGCAGCGACAATACCAATAATGCCGAGGGTTATTAAGACCTCGGCTAAAGTAAATCCAAATTTAGTTGCTGTTTGTAGCGAAGTTACGTGCGTAGCACTTTCCGCCAGTGTAAATGCTGCTTTTTTACCCTCTCCTGTCCTTCGCACACCCTCAGCCGTAAACAGGCGAGGGAATACTTCATTTACCCCGAGCTGCCCAACTGCCGAGCCGCCTAGCTGCAACAATGTATCTCGGAATCCGCTCAGGAGAAAGCTTAAAGTGTTACCCCTCCCGAAATTCTAGTTATAGCCTGTTTTTTCATTCTTTTCCTCCTTCTTATTAATAACCCAATCCTAGCATTTTTATCAAAATTTTGCAAGATTTTTATTTGTTATATAATAGAGTCAGAGGAAAAATTATGTTATTAGAGTTTTTATATTCAAAAATACACAGAGCCACAGTTACAGACGCAAACTTAAACTACGTCGGCTCTATTACTATAGATGAAACATTATTAAAAGCCGCAAATATTAAAGAATGGCAAAAAGTTGAAATTTTAGATGTCAATAACGGTGAAAGATTTCAAACCTACGTTATAAAAGGGGAAGCCGATTCAGGTCAAATTTGTCTAAACGGAGCTGCGGCAAGAAAAGTTCAAAAAGGCGACAAAGTTATTATCGTAACTTACGGTCAATTTGAAGAACAAGAACTAAAAGACTTTAAACCTACAATTGTTATCGTTGATGATAATAACAAAATTATTGAAAAGAAATAATTTTATATAATCTTAATACACAAACTCTTGACCTTTTTAAATAAAATCTTTATGCTTATAAGGTAAAAGAAAAGAGGTTTGCATGACAGATTTTAAACACAAAAGATTAGACGGAAAAGAGTTTACCAGAGAAGAGATTAAAGAACTAATCAAGGAATATGACATTAAGTTCATCAAACTACAGTTCGTAGACATAAACGGACAAGTTAAAAACATGTCTATACCGTCAGAACATATAGATAAAGCATTAGATAACGAAATAATGCTTGATGGTTCATCTATCAAAGGGTTTAGAAGCATTGAAACGTCAGATATGTTCTTCCACCCTGACATTAATAGTTTTCAAATCTTACCGTGGAGAGAACATAACGGAATAAATGCAGCAAGACTTATTTGCGATATTTATAACGCAGATGGGACACCGTTTGAAGGTTGTCCGAGATGCAATTTAAAAAGAGTTATGCAAGCCGCCGAGAAAATGGGATTTTCAATGAACATCGGACCTGAAGCAGAATTTTTCTTGTTTTCTAAAGATGAAAACGGCAACGTTACAACAAAAACACAAGACCACGCAGGGTATTATGACGTTGGACCTGAGGATTTAGGTGAAGATGTTCGTTCAGATATCGTATTAACATTACAGGAAATGGGGTTTGATATTGAAGCATCACACCACGAAGTAGCTGACGGTCAGCACGAAGTTGATTTTAGATACGCTGATATCTTAACAGCAGCCGATAATGTTGCAACTTTTAGAATCGCGGTTAAAGCAATTGCAGCAAAACACAACCTGCATGCAACTTTTATGCCAAAACCGATTTTTGGGATAAACGGTTCAGGTATGCACTGTAACATTTCGCTATTTGAAGGCAATAAAAACGCATTTTATGACGAAAAAGCAGAATATCAATTATCAGACACCGCAAAATATTCAATCGGCGGGATGTTAAAACACGTTAAAAGTATTACTGCAATCACAAACCCTGTTGTAAACAGCTATAAACGACTGGTACCGGGGTATGAAGCACCTGTTTATCTTGCCTGGTCTTTGGCTAACAGAAGTGCACTGTTAAGGGTTCCTGCAAAACGCGGAATTTCTACCCGTGTTGAATTACGTTCCCCTGATCCTGCCTGCAACCCTTATTTAGCATTTGCTGCAATTTTGGAAGCTTGCTTAGACGGTATCAGAAACAAAATTGACCCGCCTGCACCTGTAGAAAGCAACATTTACAAATTAACATCAAAAGAACGTAAAAAACAAAGAATTGACTCACTTCCGGGAAGCTTAGCAGAAGCGTTGGAGCATATGGATAAATCACTTGTTGTTAAAGCTGCGCTTGGCGAACACATATTTAAAGAATTTATGACCTCCAAGAAAAAAGAATGGGATTCATTCAGAACCTACGTTTCTCAATGGGAACTTGATAAATATTTAGAAAGATATTAAGGGTAAATATATATAATAATAAAAGACTTCCGAATGAGGGAGTCTTTTTTTATTAAGCTTTGTAACAAAAATTCATATAAAGGCAATTCCAAAACTTGAGGAATTTTATAAATGTGGAAAATAAAAAGAAAGAAGTTTTCGCATGATAAACAGTATCTCTCAGTTAGGAAAAAGTTTTAATTATCAACCCCAAATCAAAAAAAATACCCCGAGTTTTAACGGGCTGGAAAAAAGTCCGTCAAGTGACATCGTTGAAATAAGAGGCTCAGAAACCAAAGCAAAAGTTTTTACTAACAATCTTGACTACCAAACCTTTGAACAGATAAAAAAGATTTGCTCGCACCCCGTATTCAGGGATTTACCTGTTCGCATCATGCCTGACACTCATGCAGGAAAAACTGCCGTTGTCGGTTTCACCTCACCAATCGGGGCATCAGGAGAAGTAATCCCGTCACTAATAAGCGGAGATATCGGCTGTGGAATGTTATGTGTCAAAATAGATACCAACGGCGAAGAAATAGACTATGATAAGCTTGACAATGTAATCAGACAATACGTATCAATGACGCGCACAGATAAACCAACAACATTAAGTAAACATTCAAGACAAATTGAGCGCGGAATAGAGGAATTATGTAAAAAATACAAAGTTTCACCCGAAAAATCATTCAAAACGCTTGGCACCTTAGGCGGCGGGAACCACTTTATAGAACTTGACAAAGATGACAACGGCGACACTTATCTTGTAATCCATACAGGCTCAAGAAGCTTTGGTAAAGAAGTATTTGACCATCACCAAAAAATTGCACAAAGCCAAAACCCGTATAAAATAAGAGATTTATCATACTTAAGCAACGATGAAGCAAAAGAATACCTTGAAGATATGCAAATTGCAGTAAAATACTCTCAACTAAACAGACGAATTATTGCAGATGAAATATTAAAACAAATGGGCTGGAAGGAAATTTCCTCATTTGAAAGTATTCACAACTACATCTCAGAAGACGGAATGATAAGAAAAGGTTCAATTTCGGCAGAAAAAGATAAAGAAATTATCATTCCTTTAAATATGCGCGACGGTGCGATTATTGCAAAAGGTAAAGGTAACGACGACTGGAACCAAAGCGCACCGCACGGTGCAGGAAGACAATTTTCACGCGCCGAAGCCTCAGAACTTATTTCACTTGAGGATTACAAAAAAAATATGGAAGGAATCCATTCAAGCTGTATTTCAACAGCAACACTTGATGAAGCTCCCCAAGCATACAAAGATGCAAGCGAAATCATAAAAAATATAAACGACACCGCAGAAATAGAAACAATCATCAGACCAATATTCAATTTCAAAGATTAACAAATGTAAAAACTTAGCAAAGAAAGGTAAAAACAGATAAAATCATGTTAGTAATACAAAATAATATAAATACTTATAAATATAATAAACCTGCAAAATTAAGTTTTAAAGGTGAAAAAGAAGATGAAACAGCAAAGCTTCTCAGTACTTTGCAAAGGGAAAATCTAATGAATAATGACACTTTTTATTCAAGGGTAAACAATGATATTGATATAAATGAAGCTCAGAAAATTTTAAAAAGGCGTATCAGAATTATGCCGCTGCTAATGGATCAATTAATGATAGATACAGATATGTACATATCTAAAGAAACAGACAGCGACACATTTTCAAAAACATTCATAGATGATTCGGCACCATTTTATAAACGTGTTCAATTAGGTCAAAATAAAGAAGTATACGCAAGCAATTACAGACCTGAAATAAACATGATAAATGCGATAATTGAAAAATGTGTAGACTTTAGAAAAGAACTGGCAACAAAAACCCAGCTTGACGATACGATAGAAAAAGCTTTAGATGCATATGTAAAAACCAGCCGTCAGGGAATTAAACATTTTACAATATAAGATAACGGCTTACATCATAATACTATCAATAATAATTTTACCGTTTTCCATTCTGGCAATTACAGAAACGCCATGAGAACAGCCCAAATCAGGTAAGGTTATATCTGCAATACTTCCTGTTTTTTGATTAGGTTTGATACATTCTTTTGTTTTAGCAACTATTCTTTGTATAAATTCATCATAATCCAGATATCTTGGAGGAACTGAATTATAATCAATAACGTTTAACATGTCACGGTCAATCATTCTCATAAAGAAATGATCTTCAAATTCAACGCCTGAATTTTTACCTAAAGCATTTTCTGCTTTTGTTTTTAAAGAATTAACGTACCCTTGAATTGTATTTGCTTTATTCTGAATCTTTTTCGCAAAAGTTTTCCTGTTCGGTATCAAAATATTGTAATTGTCTTTTAAAATATCTGTTAAAGCATGAATATCATAAGGAGATAACTGATTGAATTTTGTAACATCTATAGTACCGTCAGGCGATAAAATTTTATCAACAAGCTCTCTCATTTTAACATTTCGTGAAGTTTTAACGCTGCCTGTTACTAACGGTTGACCTGATTTTTCCATATTAAGGAACAAATCTCTTGTTTTTGGATTTGATAAAATCTCTTCAAGAACATCGGTTGTTATCATGTTACTTTTGATAAGGTCTTCTAAATTTTTATCAACAGACAAATCCATACGACCTTTAGAATAAGGTAGCGAACCGTCTTGCATTACAACTTTTTTAGGCGAACCGTTAATATCAACATCTAAAGTTGTTATGTATTTAGAGTCGATATAGGACTCTGTATTTAAACGTTGAGAAACTGAAGTAATATTGTCAGGATATTCGTTCAATGTTTTGCCGATATAATTTCCGTCAGCAGCATTATTCAATTTATTAAATAATTCAGAATTATTTTTCTCTAAAATTTCAGAGATTTTATCATAATTGTTATGTTTCAATGCATCTGCAACAGAAATTGACTCTTCTAATGATAAGTTAAACGGAGAAAATACGGGACTTGATTGAATTTGTTTATGTATATGCAAGTGTTTTGAAATCTCTTGCAAACCAAATTCATTCAAATATTCAGGAACAGAACATCCTAAATCATCAGCTTGAGATTTTAAATAACGGACGAGATCTTTTTCTTTAAATCCATTGTAATCACAAAGCCTTACAAAATCTTCAAACGGCATATCTTCAGGCATCATAGCCTTAAGTTCAGAAGTTGAAATACCTAATTTCTCGCTAAGAGATTCTTCAACTCCTCTAAATCTTACATCATCAAGATTTCTTGCAGAATTAGGCAGTGTTGAAGGTTTAACTGTTCCGCCGTCTATTGAAATGCCGTAGGCTTTAACATCTTCAAATGAAAGCTCAATTACTTTTGAAGTGTCATAAGTATCAACAACTTTAACCTTTTTAGAGGCAGGGTCAATTTCTTTTATTGAAAAATAATGCGGAGTTCCTTCTTTTGCGAGGTTTCCGTTAGCATCTATTCTTGCTCCGAATGAAAATACACCGTTACCTTTTTCCCTTGCAAGACGTGATAACATTTCATCGGTTATCATAGAAGAGTCGATATGAACAGGATTTAAGCCGAAGTGTTTTGCAGCAACATCCGCAAATCCGCCGTCAAGTTCTCCCGTTAGTGTTCTGTATGCTGTTTCAAAAATCTTTATTCCTGATTTATCTGCAAGCATTTCATCTGTTATAGCAGATTTTGGTACAATTACTGTTTTATCGCCGATATTTACCATATAATTTCCATCAAAATCACGGCTTATAGCACGTTTAATTTTATTTACAGTCGCAGGATTATCAAGCATTCCATCAATTACTGATAATACAGCACAATCAGGAGCCTGCCCTTGAGCAAATTTTGTATTAACACCGTCAGGAAGAACATTTTTAGTAGTCATTTTGTTATTAACATAATGACCGGCATGCCCAACAACTTTGAAGCCACCGCCAATAACAGGGGATAAAATTGCACCTCCAACAAAGCCTTCTTTTGCAGAATTTAAAACATCTTCCAGACTTCCGCCGTCATAAGCTGTTCTGAATGCATTATCAACAGCTCCGCCTAAGGCTCCGTCGGTTGCCATTTCAACACCGTATGCTACACCGCGTTTTAAGATATTCCCGCCTGTGTAAGTATAGCCTGTCGGATTGGCTATCATAGTTTTCAAACCTTGTTTTAGTCCTTGTTTTGCGGTTTGAGATGCCGCGTTAACAGCAACGGATTTGGCTCCGACTTGAACGGCTTCAAGCCCCATTCGTGTAGCTACAGCCTTACCGACAGCACCGCCCGCTCCGCCTGTTAGTGGCGCTAGAAATCCTGAGAAAGCACCTGTCGCCATATCACGTCCAAAAGAATCGTATTCCCGCCCTGCGGATTTAGCGTCAGCATACTTAAGGCCTGTTTTTACAACAGCTCCGGCACCTGCCGCCAACAGTAATGATGCACCTCCTGTAAACGGAGCAGCTGCAACAGCTCCTAAAGCTACAACACCGGATACAATATCGCCTGCAATATCAACACACATATCCTGACCTTCTTTGTATCCGTCAAGATTTTGTTCTGATTTTAGTTTTATTTCACCATTAATAAATTTTTCAACATTTTCATTAGAATAAGGAACACCAGTTAATTGTTCAAATGTTCCTTTAGGATCCTTATCAAAATTTGCAAGAAGTTCTTTTTCCTTTGATTGAGATTTTTTAACCTTATTTGAACTGTCACCGAAACCAAAAGTATTCTTAGTCCAGCTCCAAGCTTTGCCGATAAAACCGTTATTATCTTCAGCTTCTTTTAAATCGGCAGTAACAGCATTAACTCTTGAAGACAACACAGCTTTTAATTGCGCGTTGCTCGTAGAATTACTAAATTGACAAGTATCAACCTTAGCATCAGTACTTGATGTCATTGACACAGGATTTGAAGCTGCAACCGCATTGACGTTCTTTTGTTTTAAAGCCGTTAAATACGTATTATATGATAAATTACTATTAATTGAATCTACTTTTCCTGACATATTTTCCCTTATATATATATAAAAACATTTTCTACGGCATAATTGCCTTATAAAAAATGGTTTGACATGGGTCATTTACGTGCTAAACTAAAAGAGCAGATAAGGGCGTGTAGCTCAGTCGGTAGAGCAGTTGACTCTTAATCAATTGGTCGTGGGTTCGAGTCCCACCGCGCCCAAAATTTATAAACTCAGGTCCTCGGTTATGGACGAGAACCACAGAGCGAAAGCTTTTCGCACCGCAGGGCTTAAAGAATAAAATTAGTGTTCAGTTTAAATAAGAAGGGGTATAATCAATGGTTTGCACAACAGACAAAAACAAAGTTACAACTATAAAAAAAGCATTAAAAGCTTTAGGTAAAAAGAATTTTGTTTTTATTATGCATAACGGAAGTTTTCCGTCTGTAGAAGGTGAAAATACAGGTTTTGGAACAATAAATTCTCAAGCCGGAAGAAACTTTATAGACTATGCAGCAGGACTTTTTGACGCAATTCAAATGGGACCTGCGGGGAAAACTAAATCATCTGATTCTTCACCATATTGCGGTACAATTTTTTCAAACAATCCGTTATTTATTGATTTAAAAGAATTAACCACACCAAAGTGGTATAATATTCTATCTGAATCTACATTTAATGAAATTATTGAAAACAACCCGAATAAAAACACAAACAAAACAAGCTATTCATATATTACGGTAAAACAAGCTCAAGCCTTATCAGAAGCTTACGAAAACTTTATAAAATTAAACAATAAAGCCCTAATGCAAGAATTTGAAGTATACAAAAGCGAAAATGATTCTTGGCTTGATAAAGATAGTTTATATGAAGCTCTTTCAATAGAACATGAAACAGATTATTGGCCGAATTGGAAAAGCAAAACCGATAAAAATTTATTTAATCCGAAATCTTACGAAGAAAAAATTGAATATGCAAAACGTATCGAAGAAATTTCAAAAAAATACGCAAAAGAAATTGATGAATATAAATTTATTCAATTTGTTTTAAGTAAACAAAATGCACAAACAAAAAAATACGCAGATTCAAAAGGTATAAAAATGATTGCAGACCGTCAGGTTGCATTTTCTGACAGAGATTGCTGGGCTTATCAGTCATTATTCTTAGAAGGCTGGTGCTTGGGTTGTCCTCCTGATTATTTTTCAAAAGACGGTCAAGCCTGGGGATTTCCTGTAATTGACCCTGAAAAATTGTATAATTCAGACGGAAGTTTAGGCGAAGCAGGAATTTTAATGAAAAATTTATTCAAAAAGATGTTCAGAGAAAACCCAGGCGGAGTCAGAATTGACCACATTGTAGGTTTGATTGATCCTTGGGTTTATAAATCAGGTAAAAAACCAATGCCTGAATGCGGTGCAGGTAGACTTTATTCATCTCCCGAGCATCCTGAGTTAGCTAAATACGCAATTCCAAGAATTGAAGATTTAGACTCAAACATGACTCCTGATAATGAAAAACGAGTAAAAAATCTTACAGATGAACAAATTAAACTTTACGGAAGATTAATCGAAAAAATCGTAATAGCAGCAGCTCAAGAAGAAGGGTTAACAAAAGACGCTATCGTTTGCGAAGACTTAGGAACATTAACAAACCCTGTTGCCGCAGTTATGAAAGCCTATGATCTTTTAGGCATGAGATTAACCCAGTTCACGGTAGCAACAGAACCGAATGACCCTTATAGATGCAAAAATATCACCCCAAAATGTTGGGCTATGGTGGGAACACATGACAACAGACCAGTCACACTATGGGCTAAATCCTTAGTAAATACTCATGAAGGCTATTTACATGTCAAAAACCTTGTTGAAGACTTATTCCAAGAAGCTGATAACAAAGACGACATAATAATTGAAATGACAAAAAATGCAGAATTTTTGAAAGAAACAAAACTTGTTGAATTATTTGCCTGCAAAGCTGAAAATCTTCAAATGTTTTTCACGGATTTTTTCAACATGTCACAAACTTACAATACTCCCGGAACTTCAGGCGATAAAAACTGGAGCTTGAGGTTACCTGATAATTTTGCTCAAATGCAAACAATCAACTTACCGCTAATCTTGAAAAAAGCAATAATTGCTCGCGGAAGTCAATTTGCTGAACAAAACAAAGAAATAATAAAGGAGTTAGATGAAATTCAATAAGATTTTAATATCTGTTGCCGTAATTTTGACACTTTCTGCGCAAAGTACAGTATTTGCGGCAATATCAACAGATGCAAAGCTTCATTATAATAAAGGTATAGATTACTACCAACTTGGACAGTTAGAAGAATCTGTTCAATGCTTTAAAGAAGCAATCGAACTTGACCCAAACTATATTGATGCTTACTATAATTTAGGCTCAATATTAGAATACTTAAAACAAGATGAAGCAGCACTTACGGTATTTAAGCAAATCATTCTAAGAAAACCGGATGATTATGAATCCGTATATAAAGCGGCGGTTTTAAGCAAAAAGCTTGGCGAATACGATAAAGCAAGAATGTATCTGGAGTTAATTCCAACTGATACTCTAATAGGTCAGCGCGCAACACAGCTTGCAAACTCTTTACCAAAAGAAAACGAAACACAGTCGGTTGAAGAGCCTCAAAATCCGCCTGCCGAAAATAATCAACAAGCAATCGCAGAAGAAATTCAGCAAGAACAAGTAAAAAGGTATGAAACCGAAAATCCGCAATACTATGATTCTAACGGCACATATAACGACATAACAAGCCCTACAGGGATTACAACAGACACAAGCGGAAACCTTTTTGTTGCAGGATTTTCTGATAACACAATATATAAAATTTCACCGGATAATAAAAAAATTGTCTATATAAAAAGCGAAAAAATAGACGGTCCGATAGGGCTTGCTATGGACAATGACGGGAATATTTATATCGCAAATTACAACAAAAATAACGTTCTAAAAGTAAGTTCAACAGGAGAGATAACAGAACTTATTTCAAACATCCAAAACCCATATTGTATCTATTATACAAACGGATTTTTATTCATATCTTCACAAGGAAGCAACTCTGTTCTTCGTTATAAACTGAACAAATAATATCAATTCTTATAACAGATATAAAAATATTACCTTACTGACTTAGTAATAAGCGTATACTAATAAAAGGCATTTCTTCCTAATATTTTTATTAAGGAGGAAAGCTAATGAGTGAAAATAAGTTACTCTATAAAAAAATGACAATAGAGGAACTTGTTGTACTTGCACAGCAAGACGATTTTAAAGCAATAGAAGAACTAATAAGAAAAATTCAATCAGATGTTTACGCAACCCTCAGTTACCTCCTTAAAAGTAATGATAATCTCTCTGACCTAACCCAAGAAATTTTACTAAAAATTGCAAAAAATATACACAGCCTGAAAAACCCGAAATGTTTTAAAGGCTGGTTAAATCAAATCATTACAAACACATATTATAATGAAATCCGCAAAAAGAAAAAAGTTCCGAAAACGGTTTCCATAGACTACACCTGTGAACCGCTTAATTTTGCATTAAAACTAGAAATTCCCGACAAAAAAACAAAACCCATAGATAAATGTATTACCTCTGAATGCGAAAAAGTAATAAAAGCTGCAATACGGGAATTACCTGAATCATTCAGAATTGCAATAATACTGAGAGAATTTCAAGGTTTAAGCTATGAAGAAATAGCTAAAACCACAAACGCCAGTATCGGTACCGTAAAATCAAGAATATCAAGAGCAAGAATTAAACTACAAGAAGCACTAAAAAATTATATTTAAGGAGTTTATATAATGAATAAAGACCTAACCTGTAATCAGGTATCAGCACTGATAAATTTTTATATAGAAGGTAAATTAAATCCCAGACTGCGTGAATACGTAAATAATCATATAGCAAAATGCCCCGCCTGCCGAAAAAAAATAGAAGAACTGCAAAAAATATTAAGTACTTACAAAACAAAAAATACTTCAACTCAAAATATTCAACAAGAATCAGAACTTCAACCCGAATTTATCGGGAAATTATCAGCCTACGTAGATAATGAGCTTGATTCAAACGATAATATAAAAATTAAAAAAATGACGATTTCAAATCCCTCAGCCAGAAAAGAACTTGAAACAATGTATAAGTTTAAAAAAGTTATGCATTCGGCTTATGAAAAAACAAAAAACGACACCAGATTTGACTACTCAAAAAATATAATAACAAAAATGCAAAACGGAAACGAATATACAACAACCTACTTTTACAAACTTATAGCAGTTTTCGTAATCCTTGTAAGCGCAATAATTTGCGGATTTATATATTTATACCTTTAAACTTGAACTGTTATGAGTAAAATCATACATTGAAGGATGTTTTATATAAGCATAACCGGGTTTTACATAAGATGAATGGTTTGTATCAGCATTATTCATTCTTGCAACCAAATCCTTTTGACGACTTGCCGCGATTTCGTTTCTAACAATCGGAGTAACAATATTACAAGATAAAACAGAACCGATAGTTGCAGCAGTAACATCTACACCACTTTTAAATTTTTCCAGACGTTTTATCGCCGCAGGAGTTAAGGCAGCATCTTTAAAAATATCAAAACCCTTACTTCCGACTTTATCTGTTAATCCCTTAGCATCAAGAATCCCACGGATTGTTTTTGGAAGCAATTTACCGCTTTTGACAAGTTTTGAAGCAACAGATTTGCAACCTTGAGTGATAGTGTAAAATGATAAAATATTAACCCCGGCATCTGCAAGTTCTTGTGGAACAAGATACATCTTTTGCTCTTTCGGAATTTTATCATTTACAACAATTGCCATTACCTGAGCAGCAGCTGATAAAATCCAACCGACAACACCTGTATGTATAAGCATTTTACCAGTGTCTTTGCCGTAATGTTTTGCAACAAATTCATTAAAAGGAGCTAAGAATGAAGGCTTAAGCGGCATCTCTTACCTCCTTATTTTGAACTTGTTTTTGACTATCTTTTTCGTGAATTTTGTCAACAAATTTATTTGTCATAAATTTAGTGAACGGTGCATCAATAAGGAAGTTTGTAAACACCATAACCCCCAGAGATACTAATGTTCCAAGGGCAGATTTATAATGGCGTAAATCTCTTAAACCGCCTTTTATAGCTTCAAACGGGGTAAAGAAAGTTTTTAAGCGAGGATTTTTGGTTGTTGCGGTAATTTCTTCAGGAAATTTCGAAAAGGCGTCTATTGCCTTTATACAGCCATAGCGGATAAGAACACCGGTTGAAGTTCCTGCAATAATTTTTGCAACTGTTCTTGCTGCAGAAACTTTTCTTGTGTCTTCATCAACTTTTTTGTTATGTAAATCGATAAACGGCTGGCTCATAAGAGCAGAAACACCCAAAATTAAACGATTTTCAGGTGAAGATATATGCTTACCTATCCATGATATGGCTTTATTAGCTTTGTCTGAATTTACGGTCATTGTAGGAAAAGCGTTAACCACACGGTTGGATACCGCGTTAGAAAAGGTTCTTATTGAGTTTAATCCGTATATCGCCATAAATTCCTACCCAAATCAATAAATCAGGTGAACACAATTAATTGCTTAATTTTCGGGGTTAATTCACAAAAATTTACACAATAAATGAGGTACAGATAAATTGTACCTCAAAAATTTTAAAAATTAAATAATTTTTTATAAAATAGCGCCCTTAGGAACAACTGTAACCCCGCCTGCTGACACATGGAAACCGCGTTTGATATCTTCTTCTCTGTCAAAACCGATTTTTGTATGAGGAGGAATTACAACATTTTTATCAATAATAGCTTTTTTAATTTGTGAATATCTTCCGACTTCGACATTCTCCATTAAAATACTGTCAGTTACACTTGAATAACTGTTAATTCTAACTTTTGGCGAAAGTACGCAATGAGATAAACCGCCGCCTGAGATTATACAGCCTTCAGATACCATAGAATTAGTTGCCATACCGACCCTGTCGCCTTCTTCCCATACAAATTTTGCAGGAGGATAGTTATAATTAAAGGTTCTTAACGGCCACTCTTTTGAATATAGGTTAAGTTCAGGCGTATAAGCAAGTAAATCCATATTAGCCTGCCAATAAGCATCAATACTTCCTACATCTCTCCAATATCCGCGCTCAGAATCCGACATTCCTAAAAATGAATTATCAGCAAAATTATATACATAAATATTTTTACCTTCATTCAATAACATAGGAATAACATTTTTACCAAAATCATGGTTAGATTCTTTTATGTTAAAGTCTTTTTCTAATGCTGCCAAAAGAATTTCTTTATCAAAGATGTAGTTGCCCATAGAAGCTAAACACATACCGGGCATTCCGGGAATTTCTTTTGGGGGAGTTTGCGGTTTTTCTACAAAATTGATTAAACGCCAATCATCATCAACTTCCATAATCCCAAACTCTGAAGCTTCTTCAATAGGAATAGGGATAGCAGAAATTGATAAATCCGCACACTTTTCTTTATGAAAATCAAGCATTTGATTAACTTGCATCTTATAAATATGATCACCGCCAAAAATACAAACATATCTCGGGTCTTCGTCTAAAATATGAAACATGTTTTGATAAATAGCATCAGCAGTACCGCGATACCAATCGCTGCCTGTTCTCATTTGGGCAGGTGCCAAATCAACATACTGGTTTAAAAACGGTGATAAAGCCCAACCTCTTGTAATATGTTTATTTAAGGAATCTGACTTATATTGAGTCAATACCTTAATCTTATAAAACCCTGAGTTGATAAAATTATTGATAACAAAATCAATAATCCTGTACCTTCCGCCAAACGGGACAGCAGGTTTTGCTCTATCCTTAGTTAAAGGATACAAACGTTTACCCTCACCACCTGCTAAAATCATCACTAATGCATCATCAATTGACATATAAAAACCTCTTTCCTATATAAAAATTATATAATAAAGAATTTCATTCCGCATTAATTCTAAATAACTAATTTTACATAAGTAAAAAGAGTTAGAAAAACAAAACTTTAATACACAACCGTATGAATTAAAGGGTTTCCCATTTCCAGCCCATTGTAAGTGTCACCCTTCGGGTGATGCCAATCTATATAGGCACCTACAACCTCTAAATCCTAATAGCTAAGACTACCCGCCTCTATTGTGTTCTCGCAAGCTTCTCCGGCATTATTAACCGTACAGAAAGGATCAACCCCTGTACCTTTTTTATTTTTATGCATATTAAGATTATCTAAACTTCTAATTTATATCCGCCACCATATATTGTTTGAATATATTTTTTACCGTTTGAAATTTTATCGATCTTACTGCGCAAATGCCTAATATGAACCCTTATTGTTTCAATATCATCATCAGGAGAGTATCCCCAAATTTCTTTTAATAATTTAACCGAAGATACCATATTCCCATGGTTTTGAAACAACAAATTAAATATCTCAAATTCAATAGGCGTCAACTTAACCTGAGAGTCATTAATTTTCACACTGTAGACCTCAGGCAAAAGCGTTATTTCGCCCAACGTTAATAAATCCCTTGTGGAAGCGGATTCAGGAATTTGATTTGTACGTTTTAAAAGCGCCCTAACCCTTACCATAAGTTCTTCCACTTCAAACGGTTTCACAAGATAATCATCTGCACCGATATTAAAACCGTTCACTTTATCATTAAGTTGAGATAATGCTGTCAACATAATAATTGGAATATTTTTTGTTTCATCATTTTGCCGTATTCTTTTAGCAACAGTAAACCCGTCAACTTCAGGCATCATAACATCCAATATAACAAGCGAAGGTAACTCCTGTTTCACAAGCGCAAACCCTTTCACACCGTCAAATGCCTGAACAACTTTATATCCCGATAATTCTAAATTAACCTTGATTAATTCATTTATCGAAATATCATCATCCACTACTAAAATCTTATTATTCATACTCAAATTCTAATACAAAGGAAAGCTTTTTAATATAGGATTAATAAAACTTAACAATAGAAAACATTTAAAAATTAACCTATAAGTGTCTTTATGACAGCATTTCAAATTCATAGAAAAAGTTTCTAATAAAAAACTAACAAAAAATAAATTTTTATTATATTATGTAATAGTGTGAAATATACATTTATGACATAAGGAGAACAAATAAATTGACAAGCTCACCTTTAGACATGTTTGAAAAAAATTCTGAAATAGATGAAATTAACTTAGGACAACACGTGTTAGCAGAATTTTTTGAATGTGATCCGAATACTTTAAACAGTATCGATAAAGTTGAAAAATACATGATAGATGCAGCGTTAGAATGCGGAGCAACTATCGTACAAAAATGTTTCCATATGTTCAGTCCGTACGGAGTTTCAGGGGTTGTTATTATCTCTGAAAGCCACCTGGCTATCCACACTTGGCCTGAACTTGGTTATGCTGCAGTAGACTTATTTACCTGCGGAACAAAATGTGACCCGAAAGTTGCTTATGAATTTTTGAAAAACAAATTCTGCTCTAAAAAAGCAAGCTTTTCTGAACTAAAACGCGGTATCATCACAAGAAAAGAAATGAAAGTCGTTGAAAAACCGTTTGAAATTATGTCACAAATTGAAAGCTAAAATTAAAATTTATAATTAAAAAGAATTAATAACCCGACAGGAGAGAGTAAACCAAATACTATCCAGTCGGGTTATTTAATAAAAAACATCAAGGTATTTAATAGTAGAAGTAAAACCCCAAACATAAAAAATAGAAAAGGAGAAATAAAAATGAATTTAACCCCAATAACAACAAAAACTGAAACAAAAATAGCTAAAGTCGCAAGAGTTATTACAAGACAACTTGACAACGTAAGCGGATTTTTACGCAGAGATGGACTTAACGCAGTTGAAAGCCCGGCTCCAGTTGTAAAAGAAGCTCAGAAAACAGTTTATTTTTCACCAACAACCCCAATTATTGAACCGATAGCACCAAAAAATTGTGCTAACGAAATCGATTTCAGATTCTAATTATTTAAATATAATTTAACAGCATTCGGAATAAAGCTTATCAAATCCTCAGCCATAACTGAGTATACGGTAAGATTTTCTGCTGCCAAATCACCGCTAAGCCCATGCAGGTAAACAGCAAGAGAACAAGCTTCAAATAAATCCATGCCCTGCGCCACAAGCCCTGAAATCATTCCGCATAAAACATCTCCTGAGCCTGCTTTTGCCATAGCGTTATTACCTGTCGTATTCTCATAAATTCGCTCGTCAGGCGATACAACAACAGTTCGATGGGTTTTCAAAACCGTTATGCAATTATATTTTTTACAAATATTTTTAGCAGACAATTTTACATCCGCTAAAACCTCTTCCAAGGAACAATCTAAAAGCCTTGCGGCTTCAAGTGGATGCGGAGTAAACACTACTGAGGAAAGCCCTTTTGAGATAAATATATCAGGATTTTTGGAAATAATATTTAACCCGTCAGCATCAACTATCAGGGGTAAATCTTTTGGTATATTATCAATCACCTGCGTAAATAAACTCTGCGCCAAATCTGACTGAGATAAGCCGCAGCCGATTTCTACAACATCAAGTGGTAAATGTTTTACAGAATCTACCAGCTTATCAAGCGGAAGAAATACAACATTTTGTGTCTGCGCCGCAACCACGTCAATTACGCGCTCTGATGAACATAAAAAGCAGTATCCGCAACCGATTTTTAACGCAGACACACTGGATAAATAAGCAGCCCCGGGCATGTAATCAGAACCTGCTATATTTAAAACTCTGCCATAAGTTGATTTATTAGAATTTTCAACACGCGAAGGAAGTTTATAATCCATTTTGCCTTATCGCCTCGTAAGCCACAATTGCAACGGAATTTGATAAATTTAAGCTTCTTTGACCTTCTTTCATCGGTATAGTTCTGGCATGAGAATCTTTAACGTATTTATCGGGCAACCCTCTTGTTTCAGGACCAAACACAATAAAATCTCCGTCTTTAAACTCAATATCCGTGTACAATTTATCCGTTTTTGTAGTCAAATAATAAAACGTACCGTCAGGAAATTCATTGTACAACTGTTCCATTGTATCAACTTTATGTAAATCTACACTTTCCCAATAATCCAGTCCTGCACGCTTTGTATATTTACTTGATAAAGAAAAACCAAGTTTACCGACAAGATACAAACTTGCGCCGCAGCAAGCACAAAGCCTTGCAATATTTCCCGTATTTTGTGGGATTTCAGGTTCATATAGAACAATATTAAGCTTACTTGGCATCGTTAAACAGCTTTCCGCTTTCTGCCACCACAGGAATTGCTCTGACTACACAGAATATAATTGCAGCCCATGCCAGAATTACTGCAACAAGTCTTATCGGATCTGCATATTTAATATCCAAATCAGGAATATAAGCAACAATTAATAATACAAACGCTGCAACTTTAGCAACCGCATAGCTTATTCTCATAAACTTTGAACCGCAAATAAATTTACCCCAAGCGGTAGATTGCATAGATTTATCGCCAAACGCGGTCATACCTTTAGATAGAGCAACGCTTCTTATTCCGTCTGTGGTAAATGCTCTTGCAATACAAATTATCGGGAATAAAATATTTAACCAACCCATAACGGCAAAAACAATCCAATATGAAGCTTCAACAATTCTGTCTCCCATAATATCAAGTACCGAACCCCATTCTGAAGATTGGTTATACTTTCTTGCAATATATCCGTCAACTCCATCCATTGAAAAAGCTATTATTGTTAAAACAACTGCCCAGATATACGCATTTGTTGTTTGAATAAAAAGCAGCCCGATTGCCGCAAACGCAACAAAAATTCTGCTGACAGAAACAATATTTGCAGTATTATTTTTAATATCCATTATAAACTTTTAACCTCTCTTTTATTTTTTAGTCCTTGATAATGCCCAATCAACGTTATCTAAATTCTTAGCTCTGTCACCAAGCATAAATTTTTCAGCTTCTTCCAATATACTTACTACAACAAAGCCGTTTTCACCGTCAGAACGAGCTTTTTTACCTGTTTCAATACAACTTATAAAGTGTTGGCATTCAAGTTTTAACGGTTCAATCTCAAGAACATCAGGCTGAACAACTTCACTATTGCCTGCTTTAAAATTATCATAAATAGTTAATTTATTTTCAGGAACGGTATCATCTAAGATTGCCGTTTTCTTTGTTCCGCGAACAAGAAGCTGAACATGTTTTCTCGGTGTAATCCAGCTATCAGAAATCTGTCCAACCATACCGCCTTCAAACTCAATTGAAATATGAGTTATATCCATAATATCATTTCTATCTGAAGATGCTCCGACTGCTGAAATAACTCTTACAGGGTCTTTGCCTGTGACATAACTCATCATAGATACATCGTGAGGTGCTAAATCCCACATTACACTTCTGTCATTTTTAAAATAATTTATATTTAATCTGTCTGATTGAGCATAAACGATTTCACCTAAAGCTCCATCTTCAACCAACATTTTTAAACGGTTAACCGCAGGATGATATAAAAGCAAGTGACCAACCATTAAAACTAAACCTTTACTGTCAGCTAAATCGGCTAAATCTCTGGCTTCTTGTGCCACAGTTGAAATAGGTTTTTCAACATATACGTGTTTTCCTGCTTCGAGCATTGCTTTTACAAACTTATAATGAGTATGAGAAGGAGTTACTACAACAACCCCCGTAATATCATCAGAATTTAAAATATCATGAAAATCTCTTGTTGTTTTCACCCCCGGGTATTGTTCTCTGACTTTTGCAAGGTTTTCTTCATCAAGATCGCAAACCATCCCTAAAGCGTTTAAATTATAAAAGTTACGAACAATATTTCTTCCCCAAAGTCCGTAGCCTAATACAGCTATTTTTTGTTCACTCATACTTCCCTATCTTTCTTTATTTTATCTCTTATTGTAATTATAATCCGTCAAATTTTATTTTGCAAATTTATTACAAAACTATTACCGATTACGACGTTCTCTTGCTCGTTGTTCTTTAATAGCTTCATTTCTCACCGTATACATCTGTTCATACATTTGGAAAAACAGTTCCTTATCTTCAGGTGCAAAATTTGTTGAAAGCTTTTCCAATAACGGTTGAGGAATTTCAGAATACTTAACCATTCTGTCTAACACGTCATTAGTCATAGGATAAAGATTCTTGTAATTTTTATAAAATATATGACTGCACTCTGCTTCAACTTGTGTTAAGCGTTTCATTCCCTGTTCACCAAGCTTATATGTCATAACGTTTCGCTCAAAATATACACCATGAAAACCGTTTAACAACAACCTTATTTGCAAATCGTAATCCGCTAAAAGTTTAAACTTATCATCAAAACCGCGAAGAGATTCTAATGCCGAACGCTTAAAAAACATAGCCTGTCTTGGACATGGAGTTACCTGAAAAGTATTTAAAATTGCAGGCACAAATTGAAACGCATACCCTTCAGGATGAATACAATATGACGGGAAGAAACAAAAATCCGCATCTTCCTGTTCCATTAGGTCGACAATATCTTGTATTGCGGTAATATCCTGATAAAAATCATCACAGCTTATAAAAGAAACGTATTTACCTTTTGCTCTCATCAAACCTTTATTATAAGCTTCAAACTTGCCGTTATCCGGTTCTGTAAAAAAGTTCAAATAACCTAAGTTTTTATAGTCTTTTAATAAATCAATAGTTCCGTCAGTAGAAGCATTATCTATTACCAGATGTTCAATCTGTGGATAGGTCTGCCTGTCAAGAAGATTAACTTGCAGCGTAAAATCATCTGTCTGCTCATTATCTACTATATTTGAAGTTGTTGTTATCACTGTAACATCAGGTTCGTACATATTATCTTTCCTTTTTATTAGTAATTTACGTAAATATTTCTAAGAATTTGTTCTTCTATAAATTTTTTATCTGAAGGTGAAGTTTTGGCATCATGAATCATAATATCAAAAGCGTAAACTTTTCCTCTGCGGGATGTTATATATCCTGCAATTGAACTTGTATCAGACAGGGTACCGGTTTTAGCATACAAATTATTTTTAAAATATAGCATTCTGTCTTTTAATGTACCTTCACCTGAGGTCGGAAGCATTGTTTTAAAAGTATCAAAATTTTCATCTTTAGCCTTCAAGACAAGAAAATCTGACATAAAATCCGAGGTAACAAGGTTATTTTTCGAAACACCACTTCCGTCAACCACTTTTATATCTTCAAAATTTACACCTGTTTTCTTCAAATAATTATTAAGCATATTTAAAGAAGCGTCACGGCTACCGACTGAATTTGCAAAAACAGCTCCAGCAGTTTTGAACAAAGTTTCTGCGTAGAAATTATTACTGTTTTTCAAAATAGCTGAAACTATCGGTTCAATATCATGTTCAATTTTATCAACTACATAAATATTTTTTTCAGGTATTTTAGCATTTTTTATCGGAGCAAAATACTCTAACTTTTTATTTCTTATCGCAGCTTCTAATCTCAAAGTAAAATACATTTTAGGATTAGTTACAGGCATCATTACAGTATAAAACTTTGCAACCGTACCTGAAACATTTATCAAATTTGACGCAATATCATTATTTCTCTCAAATTTTACATTTGTCGGAACCGTAATATCTGTAGTTAAAAGGTTCATAAATGTCAACGGATAAAAAGGTTTAACAGAAATTACCGCAGGTCTTTTATCTGATGTCGGATTAATTTCGATTTTTAAAAGGTTTTTATCCAGGTTGTAAGCACTAAATTTTGGCATAAGAGGATTCATTTCATCATCCCACTGCCAGCCTTCACCCCATTCAACAGTATCAAACACACTATCATCAATATAAAAAGTTTTAGGTTCAATATTTTTTAACTTAGCAGATGCAACCAATTGTGATAAGTCAGAAGAAGTTAATAACGGGTCGCCAGACAACTTCAAATACAAATCATTATTAGTACTTTTATATAATGTTGTAATATACTTAAAATCCTTACCTAAAGTATCTATAGAAGCTGAAGTTGTTATAAGTTTCAAGGTAGACGCAGGAATCATAGGTTTCTTTTCATTTAAGGAATATACACTGTTTCCTGTCGCGATATCTTTAACAGAAACAGACACTGAAGCTTTATTTCCACCTGCTGAAATTATTGATTTTGTTATAGATTCAGCATGTGCTAAATTTGCAGTTATAAATAATGTAAATAATAAAGCAATTATTTTACGCATAAAACTTTTACCTCATAGTTTTCTTTGATATCATTTAAAATAGGTGCTTTGGCACGAAAATCATACATCTCAGCAATATCAATTTGAGAAGACACAATTCCTTCACCACTCATTATAGAAGCAAGTTCATTTCCGTTATAATCAATAATTCTTGATTCACCGAGATTATACTCACCGTTTTCGATATACCCTGATTGAGTTAAGGCCACCATGAAACATTGATTTTCAATAGCACGTGACTTTGTCATCATTTCCCAGGGAACAGACTTATTGGAGCCCCAAGCCGCACAATTTACCAAAACATCAGCTCCTGCTTTGGCGTAAGCTCTGTATACTTCGGGAAAACGTAGATCATAACAGATTGATATTCCGTAATTTACGCCGTCTAAATTAACCATTTTTAACCCGTCGCCGACAGTAATATATTTACCTTCATCACAGCCGTAATATGAATACAAATGGTTTTTACTATAAAGAGCAACAAGGTTTCCCAAACGGTCAAAAACAGGACAAGTATTATAAAATATATTACCGTCTTTGGTAATAAAACTTCCGCCGATAATGTTAATATTATGACTTTTAGCAATTTCTGACAAAAATTTTATTACAGAACTGTCTTTTAAATTTTGCGCTGTTTCTTGAAAATGAGAACAAGACCAACCAACAGTCCAAACTTCAGGCAATACAAGCACATCAGTATCTGACGGAAGCTCATTTGATATAATTTGTTTAACTTTTTCAATATTAGCTTCAACATCCCCAATAACAGAAGACATTTGTAATATTGCTAAATTTACTTTCTTTTGTTCCATAATTTTGACTTTTTCGCCTCTTTAAATTTCTCGGGTGCAATACGCTCTAAGTTAAATAAAGATTCCCTAACCTCTTGTGCTACCTCATCATCAGTTTTTCCGTCAACATAAATCGGTTTACCATAAATATTAATAATACGGCAAGGTCCGATTGGAGTTTTCATCTTATCCCAAGAAGGTAATGTTACAAAAGTCGGCTCGGAAGAATACCAATGCATTGGAACAATAGGAACACCTGCCTCTCTTGCTAAAACAATAGCCCCCCGTTTTACTTTATGAATCGGACCTCTCGGACCGTCAACCATAATAGCGATATTTTCACCATTTTTAAGCTTTGATATCATTTTCAAAGAACTTGATACTGAGCCTTTTCTTTTTGAAGAGCCTCGGCATGTCTGAAACCCCATTTTTTGAACAACATAAGACACAATCTCGCCATCTAATGAATTACTAATAAGAATATTGACATTGCCCTTATCTTGCAATCCGTATACAGCAAACTGATTCTTATGCCACATAACATAAATACAAGGCGTAATTCCGGGGTTATCCATCTCTTTAATATATGTAAAAAATTCCTGAAGATGCATAACCGAATAAACGACTTCGGTTACTTTTTTTATATTATCACCATTAATTAATCTAACCATAATACAACAATAATAACATATAAATCCGCAAAGGCTAAATTATTAAATTTGTAAAATTTTTAATTGTAAAAATTAAATTCATTCGGTAATTTTTCTTCAATAAGTTTTACAAAATCCGAACACTTATACCCAAACGCATTTGCAAGCTTCCAAAGAGTTGTAATTTTAGTATCAATATTGCTCTTTTCAAGACGCGACAAAAGCCCGTTTCCAATATCATATTCATAAGAAAAAGTATTTATGCCTTTATTTAAAGCTAAACGATTAGCATAAACTAATGCTCCTAAAGCATTTAATATTTCTTTCTTTTTTCCATTTTGAATAGAAGCATCATCTTGCATATAATAATATTTTATGCTACATTGAACGCATTCTATTGATTGCAGTCTATAGATTATATTCAATTGGGGATATGTTATGAAGAAGAGATATTATATAAGCGTTATAATCACCATAATTTTATTGATACTTACAAATAAAATATGGTTTATAACAAATATTTTCTATGGATATCCTTTTATAATTATATTAATCTGCGGGTACTTGCTTAGCTTAAAATTAACCTCTTATCTTGCTGATTTTAAAAACCTTCAAAATCAATCACGTATTGAAATAGTATTTTTAACAGTATTTTTCGTAATGCTTTTTATTCCGATGTCGCATATTAACAAAAATACGGTATCTAAAAAAGAGAACCGTAAACTGGCTCAATATAAAACACTAATAAAAAACTCGGGAGAATTAAACTATAACTTCGGGAAAGACTTTGATAACTGGTTTAACGACAGATTTTATCAAAGAAATAATATTATTGCATTAAATCAGATAACAATGTCACTACTCATGACTCAAACGAGAAATAAAGGGATTATTGACAACAAAACAGGATTTTTATATTCAAATTTTGAATTAAAAAACTTGACCCCAAAAGATATTGATAAAAACTTTAAAAATTTATACAAGTTTAATAAATTCTGCAAGGAGAACGGAATAAAATTATATGTAATAATAACACCACAAAAAGCAGCTATATATCCTACAAAAATCCAAAAATTTTCAGATAATAATTTTTCAGAATATGTAGAAAAAACAAATAAATCTAATAATATAAAAATAATATATCCGATTAAAACACTAAAAGATGAAGCAAAAAACAATTATGTATTTTTCAAAACAGAACATCACTGGACTGATTCCGGAGCCTACATTGGCTATAAAGAACTAATGAAAGAAATTTCTAAAGACTTTCCGAATGTTATTACCTTAACAAAAAAAGATTTTAATTATTCTGATAATAAACTTGTTCAAGCCGATTTTTATAAAGAATTTGGACATGGGCAAACATGTGACTATTTAAATTTGCCAGAGTATATTTGCAATAAGCATTTGAATGTCAAATACAAATATTTTACGCATAAAGATTATAAAAACAGACAAGAAAAAATGATAGACGAAAACTATCATAAAGAAAAAATATTTTACTACCCAAAAGGCTCAAACCTAAAAGTTATAATGCTAGGCACAAGCCAAAATGAAAAATTGACTGAATTTATACCATTTAGCTTTAAACATGTAAAAAGAATACGAATAAATAACGTAAAACAAATCTCAAACAAAGAAGAATTCAAAATTATGAAATATTATAAACAAGAGATTCTTGATTACAAACCGGATATTATAATATTTTGCATAACATACAGAAACATAAGCCACTTAAAAAATCTTTTTGAAGAATAACAACAAACTTAGAGGATAACATTAATGCTTTTCAGTTCAATGACATTTTTATTTATGTTTTTACCGATAGTACTTTTGCTGTACTTAGTTACGAAAAAAGAACTGCATAACCCGATATTACTTATTGCAAGTATAATTTTCTACGCCTGGGGTGAACCCAAATACCTTGCAATAATGCTTTTGACAATCTTAATAAACTACTATGGAGCAATACTAATTGATAAGTTTCAACATAAGAAAAAACTTATTCTCTATTTGACGATAACAGCAAACTTAGGATTTTTAATCTATTTTAAATATTTTAACTTTTTAATTGACAATTTTAACGGAATTTTCCATGCTCATATACATCCTCTAAACATAATTATGCCGATAGGAATCTCGTTTTATACATTCCAGGCATTATCTTATGTTATAGATGTTTACCGAAAAGAATGTAATGTGCAAAAAGATATCTATAAACTTGCACTCTACATTTGTTTATTCCCGCAACTAATTGCAGGTCCGATTGTAAAATACCATGATGTCGCAGAACAAATAAATTCTCGCGAAGTAAATTTTGAAAAAGTAAATCTAGGTGTCAAACGATTTATCATAGGACTTTCGAAAAAAATACTGATTGCAAATGTTATGGGAGAAATTGCCGATAAGATTTTCTCTCAAGACCCGCACCTTTTCTCGCACACAATAGCCTGGCTCGGTTCGTTGGCTTATTCATTCCAACTTTATTTTGATTTTAGCGGATATTCTGATATGGCAATCGGACTGGGTTTAATTTTCGGATTCAGATTTATGGAGAACTTCAACTATCCGTATATTTCAAAATCCATAACCGAATTTTGGCGTAGATGGCACATTTCTTTATCAACATGGTTCAAACAGTACGTTTACATCCCGCTTGGAGGAAACCGTGCAGGGAAAATAAAAACTCTGAGAAATCTTGGAATAGTTTTTCTTTTAACGGGAATCTGGCATGGCGCGGCATGGAACTTTGTAATATGGGGACTTTGGCACGGATTATTTATAATCCTCGAAAAAATTATTAATATCAAAGAATTTGAACAAAAACATACTAAATGGTGGGTAAAAACACTTCAGCATATATATTGCATTTTTATATTTGTAATCGGCTGGGTAATATTCAGGGCAGATAATATGAACTACGCGTGGAAATATTTAATGAATATGTTTGGATTTTTGCATATCCATACTGATAAAATCATCTACGAACTACCGTATTATATGGACACAACACAGGTTATAACCTTAATTACCGCATTTTTATGTTCGATTCCGCTATTTAAAAACATACTTGAAGTTAAAAACAAATTTGGAAGAACATTTATAAATATTTGGTTATTAATACTATTTATATTATCAGCTTCTGCAATAGCCTCAAGCACCTACAATCCGTTCATATATTTCAGATTTTAGGGTTAAACATTAAATCAAAAACAACCGACTTGACATTAAAAAATGTTTATCCTAAAATAGATGGAGTAAAGACCCCGCCGGGATGTAGCGCAGCTTGGTAGCGCACCTCGCTTGGGACGAGGGGGTCGCACGTTCGAATCGTGTCATCCCGACCATAAAAAAGACTCGAAAGGGTCTTTTTTTATTTTGAAATTACGAGAGAGAAACTAATAACAGACAGAGCTATTTTTATTTGCTATATAAATTTGTTTATGATAAAATCGACTTAACTGAAATAAATAGTATAAATTAGATGAGGGATAGAAAGTGGATTTTATTACATTAACCATAAAATTTTTAAGTGTACTGGCTAAGTATGTAGGAAATTACGGATTAGCAATTATCTTGTTAACAATAATTGTACGTGCCGCAATGTGGCATTTGAATGTTCAGCAGCAACGTTCAATGAAGATGATGCAAACACTTCAACCTAAATTAAAAGCAATACAAGACAGATATCAAAGTAACCCGCAGGTTATGCAGCAAAAAATGATGGAATTTTATAAAGAACACAAATTCAATCCTATGGGCGGCTGCTTACCGCTGCTTATCCAAATGCCGATATTTATCTTGTTATATTCAGCATTAATAAGCCCTCAATTTATTCAGGTTGCAGGTGATCAACATTTCTTGTTTGTTAAAAGCTTAGCAACTACAATGAGAGCAACAGCTGGAATTTCAGAAAACGGAGTTCTTGGAGCTGCAAAAGGTGACAAATTTATCCTTGGAAACACCGCAACTATCTACTTAAAAGACAATGAAACAATTAAGAACGTAAAAATAACAGATCCTGCTCAGGCACTTGACATTCAAGGTGAACTTGAACCTGGAAAAGACACTGAATTTTCATTTAGCTTAGACCATATCAAATTAAAATTTAGCCAGCTTGAGCAAGTTGAAAAAGCTGAAGTTGTAATAACAAACAGCAACATAAGAGAAAATGAAACGGTGACATTTACAAGACACGACGGACTTATGATAGCTGATGTTCCGACAACTCCTGTTAATAAGACCCTTCACTGGGATGTTGTTCTGTTAATCGTACTATTTGCCATAACAATGTACATTTCTCAAAAAATTATGATGGCAATGAATAAAACTGATTCTACAGACCCGACACAACAAGCTCTTCAAAAATCTATGGGAACATTTATGCCATTAATGATTATTGCAACTTTTGTAATAATCCCAATTCCTGCGGGTGTTTTGTTATACTTAATCACAAGCAACATCATTCAAATTGCTCAAACTGTTATTATCAACAAACAAATTGATGATGAACAAGCTAAGAAAAAAGAAACAGTTAATGATGATGAATTAAAAAACGCTAAAAAACTGAACTAAGCGAGGATTTATCAGCATGGAAGTAAAGTTAAGCGATTTTGATTACGAATTACCGCAAGAGCTTATTGCCCAAATGCCCGCAGATAAGCGTCAAAATTCAAAAATGCTTGTTCTTGATAAAACAAACAACACAATTGAGCATAAACATTTTTTTGACATTGTTGACTATATAGATAAAAACTCAATCTTAGTACTAAACAACACGAAAGTCCTTCCCGCAAGGCTTTACGGCAAGAAAGACACAGGCGGAAAAATTGAAGTATTTCTATTGGAAGGGGTTCGTGGCAAAATATGGAATGCCCTAATCAAACCGTCAAAACGGGTTAAGCCTGATACAATCATAAAAATCAGCGACGAATTAAGCGTACGGGCAATTGAAAGACTTGAAGAAGCAGGTGAATGGCTCGTTGAACTTATATATGAAGGGAATTTGTTTGACATTTTGCACAAAGTAGGAAACATACCGCTTCCTCCATATATTGAAAGAAAAATTCAAGCAGAAAAACTTAAACAATTTGATATGGAGCGCTACCAAACGGTTTACGCAAAAGACGAAGGTTCTGTTGCTGCGCCAACTGCGGGGTTACATTTCACCAAAGAAATATTAGATAAATTAAAAGCTAAAGGTGTTGAAATTGTTTATGTTACCCTAAATGTTGGGTTAGGCACATTCAGACCCGTCAAATGCGAGAATGTTTTAGACCATAAAATGCATTCTGAAACATTTGAAATAACGCAAGAGGCAGCAGATAAAATTAATAAAGCAAAAGCAGAAGGTAAAAAACTTGTTGCAGTCGGGACAACAACAGTAAGAACTCTTGAAACAGCTTACCAAAAATACGGATGCATAAAAGCATGTCATGATCATTCTGAATTGTTTATTTATCCCCCTTATGAATTTAAAGTTATTGATAACTTGATAACAAACTTTCACCTGCCAAAATCAACATTACTGATGTTAGTAAGTGCGTTAGCAGGAAAAGAATTTATTTTTAAAGCTTACATGGAAGCAATAGAAAATAAATACAGATTTTTCAGCTACGGCGATTGCATGTTTATAAAATAAAAAGGATTTATAACCTTTACGCTACCCCTTTTCTCGAAAAATTATCTCATACCCTAAAGTTTCTGCGACATCTACAACTTCTGAAAACTTTATCGTTTCTTTTTTTAATTTTGCATAAAAATTTGAATAACAATCGCTCGTGTTTTTATTCTGAGCAACACGGCTTACAAGTTTTCTCAGTGACAAGCCTTTATAAATCGTTAAAGTTTTTATAAAATCAATAATTTTTATGTTAGCAAATTTATACTCCATTGTTTTATATTAATCGTTAAATCAAATAAAAACAAATGGTTTGACATTTTATAGGCATGTAACTATAATTATTAATTACATGACTATAATTTATTTGATTTTGACGACAGGAGAGAATTATGAAAAATATAAGAAACGGGTTTACCTTAGTAGAAGTACTTATAACTCTTGGGATAATCGGAGTTGTAGCGGCAATGACAATCCCGAATCTTATTGCAACGCATAAGGCAAAACGACTGCGCTCACAATTTCTAAAAACATTTTCTACACTTCAACAAGCATTTAAATTAATGGAATATGATGATATTTCAATGGACCCTAATACGTATGGTAGAGGGGAATTTTGCAATAAAATATTAACCAGATATTTAACAGGTGCAACAATATGTAGCAGGACAAAATCTACACCTTGCTACAATACAAATAACGACATGCCTTATAAATCATTATCAGGTTCTAATGTAAACCCGATATTTTTGGATGACGGACAGGTATTATTAAAAGACGGCACCTTACTGATGTGTGAACTATCGGGGCATGACAGGGAAACGTGGATTAGCGCCGATATAAACGGATACAATACACCTCCCAATATATGGGGGTATGATTTATTTACTTTTCATTTTATTGACGGGGAACTTCGAGCTATGGGAGATTTAAAAACTCAATACGAAGCACAAAAAGATTCTTTTTGCGATATAAATAATACTTCAGGTTATAACGGAATAACATGCGCCCTAAAAGCAAAAAACGACCCTGAATATTTTAACAAAC
>CAMDYM010000015.1 GCA_945910425.1 uncultured Candidatus Melainabacteria bacterium
GTAAATCTGTTCTCGCGAGAGTACGGTGGTTCGAATCCACCCCTGCCCAAACTTTAATCCCTCTTAGCCGGAGGGATTTTTTAATGGGTGGATGAAAACCTGCAAGGAGAATGTCTTTTATAATGCAGTTTGAGAAAAAGTGTCAGATGAAATAAGAATTTTGTAGTCGGTTTAAGTAAAATCGACACTTGAATTCGGAATAATTTTATCAGGCAATGCATAACCTGTATATTCTTTAGTGGTTAGCATAATTTATTTTTCAAAAATGCTTTTTCTAATTTTTAAAAGCCAATTTTTACCCTGAGTAATTAAGGGGTGGTTAAGTAATTTACTTATGTAATTTTCTTTTAAACCATTGCCATATTGTATATCTCGTGGTAACAATGTTAATTTTATATGTTGATATGTTATCCCGTTGTCTTTAACTCTTTGGGTATCAGTACAAACAAATTTTGAACACCTTTGTAGTACTGTTCTGTTAATATCAAACGGCAAGGGTGTACCCTTAGGTATCTCTATTTCAAATAGTAGATTTGTGGTTTTATAAAAATTTGAGATAAAAGACATAGCATAATTTTTACTGTTTGTTATATATGGAAATTCTTTCATATAAAGTATTTCTCCAGGTTTTATATTTTTACACTTATCAAAATAATTTCCGATTTGTGAATTATCTGGATATAAATATGAAGGATTTGTTATACCCCGCCAAACAATAATTCTTTCTTTGCTTAATTTTGATGCCTTAAAAGATGCATCCAAATCCCATAATAACTTTGGTTTGCAAGGACTTATACCTAATACATAATAATTATGATTGCAATAATCAAATAAACAGGGCGAGCAATAACGGTTTTTCTCGGAATTTAATCGAACCCCCATTTTTTGCCAATATTTTTGGCAAAATAATTCTTGTTTTGATGCTTTCGGTATAATAGATTTTATCATAATAATATTAACAATGAACAAAATATAATTTGCTATTACAGTCAAGTAGGTCGGATTTACTAATCCGACAATAACTTCCCACCACTTACGAAGTTTTTATCCTTTTTCTATACTTGCAAAAATCTAAACCCTGTCCGAGTTTGAGGCAAATTTTCCAAAATCAACAGGAAAAAAGGATAATTCTAAGTATAAGAAAAGGATAAAAAGGATAATTTTTCTTACAATGAGGGAAGGGGGTAAATTTCAAAAAGTACCTAAATTGTTTCTATATTCCCTCTTTCAATTTTATCCGTCAAATTATACTGGTGCGAAGCGAGAGTGAACTAAGTTATAATTTGACTTGCAGTTTGAGAAAAAGTGGCAGGTGAAATAAGAATTTTTATTGTCGGATTGGTAAAACCGACCTACTCTATACTTTTTAGAAGATTTCGAAACTTCAACTGTTTTTGCAGGTTGAACAGATGGAACTCCTGGTTTTATATTATTTAATAAATTTGTTTCTGAACTATAAATTCTTGTAATTGACATATACTATTAAAAAAGTAAACATAAATTATTTTGCTATTATCGGAATTATTGCACTGTCAATAGTTTCGTAAAACTCATAATTCTTACAATTTAAAAGTTTCATCAAAGTTTCTGCTGTTTTTTTATCGTCAGGTGTATGGTATGAGATATGCCATTTTGCATCTTTTTCCCTTTTAAAATCAGCGGATTTATCTTTTTCGTATTCAAAATTTGCTCTGAGAATATCTTTTTTTATTCTTAAGGCTTTAGATAAAACTTTAAAATATCCATCCTTAATCTCTTCATCCCGAAAAAATTGTTCTAATAATAATTTTTTCTGCACTGATTTATATTCTTCGGGTAATATCGGCTCGTCAATAGACTCATCATTTCCATATCGTTTTATGGCATATTGTAATCTGTTATGAAGCTCATCAAGCGACTCTGTTTCATCTTCAAAAAAATCAAATTCGTCATCCTCTTCCTCTTCATAATCTTCATCCTTAACACTTGTGGCTCGCATCAAATATTCAAAATATTCTAAATCAACCTTCCCGAAAGAATGCCCTAAAACATAAACATCTTTAATTTCATTTAAATTAACATCCGATAAAAATAATTCTATTTCCATTGCGGTTATATTATCTTTAACATGTTTATCGGTTTCATAAAGAAGAGATTCTACAAAGTATAGCCCTTGAAACCTCGGACCAAATTGCCTTAAAACCTCTTCAGGCTCATGAGGATGATAAGAATGACCCAAAATTATAGACTCCTTATCGCAAGCTTCACCATGAAGATAAATTATATCATCTTCATCAACACAAAAACGCTTTTGCAAAGTATCAGTATAATTAAAATTGATAAAAACACAATTATCGCAGAACTTAAACTCACTTTCAGAAGAATCAATTTTAATCGTTGAAATCCATCTGCAAAAAGCTTCCCGCAATATTTTTCCGGCATTTTCAACACTTTTTTTCATCTTTTTAATATCATTTTTATCTTTTCCGAAAAACATATTCAAACGATATATATCAATATCGGCAAGTGAAAGTTCAAATGTATTCCAAAACTCATTATCTAAATCATCCGGCTCAAAAGGATCACCGTAAATCAATTCAACATCACTAATTTCATAAGAATTACCACTTTCATCCGAGATTTTCTTTTTCTTAATCCATAATTTTTTAAGTATCTCATCACGATGTAATAAATAATACTTCCGAAAGTCACTATAACCGGTATTTAAACCCTGCCATATATCAAACCCGTTGCCGATAATTACTAATGTATCTTTTTTTGTCATTCAAAAATCCCCGCATATTATAAATATTTGTATTATAAGCGAAAAAATCGGAAAAATTTCCGATTTTTTCGCTTTATTTAATTTATTATTTTACCTGAGATTTACCGAGTTCTGCTAAATTATCTAACTGATTTGTTATTTTCTGTTCGGATTTAACTTTAGCTTCTTCGCTTCTGGTTTTTACATCTTTAATAATATCAGAATAATCACCGTCTAAATTTTTTCTGTGCCAGCTTCCGACACTTATTGCCTGACCGTTTTTGTAAATTTCTACAGTATCATTAGTCATATTTTTGTTGTTAATAATAACATGTTCACCTCTTGGAAGATAAATCATATCAAACTTGCATTTTTCTTCGCTTTTTGGGAATGTTCTGTGTAAGCAATCAAACCTTGAAAGTATTGCATCCAATTCTTCTTCTGAATATAAATCCTTCATATTAACCTGGTCATTAGTATAAAGCGAAGGTTTATCTGATACTTTACTACTGTCTAAAACCGTATAAATCGGGGAATAACCGCCATTAATCTTTTCCATAATAAATTTCCTTTTATTTCCTTATATTAGTTACTCAGTTATAAGAAAACGTAAGAAAATAAATTTTGCTACTTACCTGCAATAAATTTAGAATTTAGCGAAATAGTTTCTTTTAAATCTTCAATAAACTCCTGCCTGTATAAAAACCCCAAATGCGCACCGTTATCAAGTAAAACTACTTTATCCCGTGAATATTGTTTTAACTTTTTTAACTGTTTATCATTTGTAAGATAATCGGTTAAAGAATGATAAATTTTGTAATTATTACTATTTTCAAGATAATTTGAAATAGAATACAGACTGACTTCGTAAGCTAATGAATCAATCCCACCTTCATCATTTGAAATTAAATACTTCTCGGCATAATCCTGATAGTTCATATTATTAAGTGTATGATAAATATCTGATTTGGTTGACTTGGAAGCGTTTTCCATTGTAAAAACTAAATCAGAAAGCTTTTGATGCATAATAAATCCTGTAATAAGTTTTGCTTCTTCATCAGTAAACGGCAAAGAATTTATCTCTCCTGTTGAATCAAGCGAATCTTTGGATTCATAAAGCTTCATAACCTTAGCCGCAGTCAAGGCAACCCTTTGTTTTAAATCATCAGAAGAATTATTCCATTCCTGAGTATTTTTATCAATTTGAGTCATAGCATAAATCAACTCAACAGGCGGACAAATAGCGATATATCGGGTGTCGCCGAGTGTATTATTTTTATATTCTTTATCAGCTAGAAATAATGATACCAAAGCACCAAACGAGGTTCCGATAAAAACCTTTTCTCCAAATTCGCAGCCGTATTTATCACAAAGCGAGTCGATAATCTTTGTTGTTACAAGGCGTAAACTTTCGGCATCGCGCGCAGGAAGTCCCGGTGCGTAACCTTTTTCCATACTTTTAACAAATTCCCACTGAAAATGACTTCCTTGAATGACAACAGAATACCCCTCATCATAAAAAAGTTTTGCTAACAACACCGAATGACTTGAATTTATCCCCTCTCCGATTGAAGGGTAAATAACTGCAAGCGGAGCGTTTTTCTTATCTTTTTGCAAAATAAATCTGTATTTATAATCCTCTCTGCCTTCAAAAATATTGACTGATGAAGTTCTTATTCTTTTTGAAAAACTTCTGTTCCAAACAGATAACTCATTCCAAACTGATTCATCCACCCCCGGCAAGTCAAATAAAGCAGTTCTCATAGAGTCAATTACGGGCGTTTGAGGATTATACCCGGGTAAAAACATATCGGCACCCAATTTAAAATTCTCCGCACTGTGATTTTTTAAGATTTCATCAATATTCGCCCCACCAAACAATAGTTCGGGAAGCACAATTTCTGATGATACCTCAATTTTTACAAAATCTTCCTTCCTATCTTCCGCCTGCTTTGGAGTAGACTTCTTAACTTCAACAACCGAAGGCTTTGCTTTTGTTAATTCTTCTTTTTCTTCCTCAACAGGAACAAACAACAAATCATCAATAGCAATTCTATCTAAATTTGCACATTTTATATAACTGTCAATCCCGTAAATTTTCTTTGCAATTTCATAAGGATCGGCATAAGTTGATTCAACCATTTTTATTAATGGCTGCATATAAGAGGTTTTATTAACGGTTAAACCCGCCTTAACAATGGCAAGTACGGGAGTCGCTATATAAGAACCGGGGTTTAACGCTGTATCTAACACCTTACCTAAAAGCCCTCTAAAACAAGTAAAAGATAAAACAGGAAAAACAAAATACCGTCCGGATTTTACTTTACACCCCGCCAATGCCTGTTCCATATTTTCACTTGACTGTTCAATTTTAAATAAATGCTTTGCAGGATCATACATTCCACCCAAACCCAAAACAGTGTTTGTAAAAAACCTTATTGTTTCGTTTTTGGAGGTTTGAAAATCTCTTTGAATAAGACTGCTGACAAGCCTTATAGGATATTCAATATTATTCGTAATCCCCTGAATCCTGTCCATACCGTATTCAGGCATAATTGATGACCATAAAATATGAATCGGGCGAATTGCGTATTTGTTTAAACCTAAATTAAAATTAAAAATTTTTCGATTAAACCCTTCCCACTTATCTTCTCCCAAAAACTCATACCCGTAATCAGGATATTTTGTTTCAGCCGCAAACACAACAATATTATTGAAAATTATGCACAGCAAAACCCCTATTGCAATAAGTTTCTTTTTAAACATTTTTTCCTCTCATCTGATTAGAATTATTGTAGAGGCGTAAAAAAGAAAACACATTACACAACAGGATATTATTACTGAATCATAATTTTTTGAAAAATAGCGTTAACCAGATTAAAACTTACCTTTTTTTTCGATTTTTTACCGATTACAGGTTCAAAATACAAATTAATAGTTGAACGGTCAACCTTTTCATCTCGCATAAGCTTTCTTACGCACTCTTCCGATTGTCTGTGGTAATCGGCTTTTGCTTGAGATAACCTGTTAGCATCAACGGCAGAAACATAACGGCTTGCCTGTTCTTCACTTATTCCGTAATAAGCTCTCATATACTCTCTTGATTCTCTTATATTCCCGTGAACTTTTCCGATAGGCTTGCCATCTCCTGCCAAGTCAACCGTATCACCCGTTAAAATGTACGGACTGACAGTTTCTCTTCCTTTCGGGCTAAGATAAACAGATTTTACAACCTGACGTTTCTTATAATCACTGTCGTTATTTTGAAAAAAACTGATAAGACGTTCTTTCATAGCTTTTTGAGCTGCGGTTTCGGATGTTTTAGTCTTTCTAGGATTACCCTCAATCAATCTTTGAGCGTCATTTTTTGGCTGATTTAACCATTTTATAACTTTCCCCTGCAAAGCTCTTATAGTATCAGGGTTTGTAACCTGACAAAAATGCCCGTCTTCACATTTGATAAAATACCTTGACGGATGAATAGCTTCAAATGTCGGACTTTTGTAATTGTAATTTACTTTTTCGATTTTCATAATAAACCCCTAAAGTTTAAAACACTAAAGATAATATATTAAACCTCGTAAAAAATTTTATTGCCAGTGTTATGTAACAGAAATTAACAAATAATAATTTTAAGCTGTAAAAACCCTTTCGTTATGTTAAATTAGATAAATAAAAGGAGGGAATATGAAGAAATTATTTAAAACAGCTTTATCACTAATGGTTTTAGCATTAGGTATTGCTCCTGTAATGGCTTTCCCTGACGTGTCAGACAGCCACTGGGCAGCACCTGAGATTAAAATTTTATCAGAACAAGGGGTAATCGTAGGTTATCCTGACGGGACATTCAAGCCTGATGATAACGTTACAAGAGCTGAATTTGCGGCAATGGCAATCAGAGCATTAGGTCAGCAGCATACAAAAGTTGCTCAACCCGTACATTTTTCAGATATAGACGAAAACTATTGGGCTTATGAAGACATTCAAAAAGCACTTTATTTTGATTTGATTTCATGCGAAAAATCAGGAGAATTGTTTAGACCCGAAGATTCCGTATCAAGAGCCGAATCTATGTCAGTAGCAGTTAACGCTCTTACGACAGAAACAATCAGTACTCAAAAAGCTAAAGAAGTTTTAGAAAAAGCTTATATTGATGCCAACACAATTCCTGAATGGTTTTTAATCCCGGCAGGAAAAGCAGAAATTTTAGGAATGGTAGTAGTTATGCCAAGCGCTCAAAAAGCAGCACTTGAAGCTGAAAGACCTGCAACAAGAGCAGAAGTTGCAGCAATTTTATTCAAAATGATGGAACAGGCAAAACTTAACCCGAACGCTAAACTTGCCGAAGCAATGAGAAAGAAAACAGGTGAAGGTTTTGTAATCGACAACGCAACAGTTCAAGGCAGCGTCGGAACAATTCCGGCAGGAACAATCGTTCCTATACAATTAAATACATACATCAGCACACGCTCTTCAGAAGGCGGTGCGATGTACACAGCTAAAGTTCCACAAAACTATGTTACTAAAGAAAAATTTATCCTTATAAGAGAAGGTGCAAGTCTTAAAGGACAACTTCTTGATGTTAGAAAAGGTCAATATTTTGTAAGAAACGGAGTTTTAGTACTTCAAAACTCACTTATTACAACAGAAAACGACCAAACTTCAGGCTTTAGCGCAGTCGGTGAAATCAAAAAAGACCGTAATTGGTGGATGAAGTTCGTACGTTGGGCATTTAAAGGTGAACAATTGGAAATTCCTGCCGAAGGAACAGCAAATATGAAACTTTTACAACCGATAAAAGTTGACTTAACAAACGGCTGGATATTTGAATAGGTTCATTTTACAGCAATCAAAAGGGCAATTCCTGTAAGGAATTGCCCTTTTTAAATTCTCTTCGGTTTATTTTACTAAATGCGCGACATTCCCGCCAACCCCAGGCGGCTGAATATATAAAGGCTTTAACGCCTGCCACTTATTTTCACCTGATTGAAGCTTTTCATAAGTTAATTTTGCAAGAATTTCACCTAATCTATATTCTCCTTGCTGATAAGATATTCCGCCTAAATTTGGCTGCAACTTATCATCAGTTATTACAAAATAATCGTTTTCAGCAATCAGCTTCTTTATTTCATCAACTTGAACCGCACCTTTTATCTCGTCATTTTCATAAAGATACGCGCAATTTTTTCTGGCATCTAACGCAACAAGAGTCGGTTTATCTGACTCATTTATTTTTGAGATAATTTCAAGCGATGAAACCCCGACAGCTTTAATATTAAGCTGCTGTGCCATCATTCTGGCAACAGTTGTGCAGGCTCTTATCCCCGTAAAACTTCCCGGTCCGATATTTGTACCGATTACGCTTAAATCTTGCGGAGTTAAATTATTCTCTTGTAAAATTCCTTTTATTGTTGAAATTAAAAAAGCTGAATGGTATTTATTATCTTTATTTGTGACAATTTTTGATGATAAAATTTTATCATCTTCAGCTAACGTCACATACATTTTATCTAAACAGGTATCAAAAACTAAAATTTTCACTATTCTAATCCTTTTACAATATCAATACAATCTTGCCCGAAACCCTCAAATGAATACTTTCTGTAGTCATTATCATCATAAGTTACATTAATTTTAATATGATTAAATGGGATTTCGTTTTGAGAAAACTCAGCCCATTCGACAAAAGTTATCTGTTTACCTTCAGAGTATTCGCGAAGCTCATCAGTTATTGTCTTAACCCCTTCATTTTCAAGTCTATATAAATCAAAATGATAGACAGGAATTTTTGCACTGTGGTATTCATTCAGGATAACAAAACTCGGGCTTGTAACTTTTTCGGTTATCCCGATAGCTTGCGCTACAAGTTTTACAAACGCGGTTTTCCCTGCGCCGATTTCTCCGTAAAGGTTAATAAAACAACCTTTATCTTCTATAAGTTTTGCAAATTTATATGCTAAATCTTTTGTATCTTCAAGTGTTTTACATACTTTTTCGTATTTATTCATTGTAAATTACTACCTTATTTCTGCCTGTATTTTTTGCCTGATATAATGCTTTATCAGCTTTTTTCAGTAAATCTTCGTCGTTATCGTTTTCTTTCATCTCATAAATCCCGAGACTCAGGGTTATATTGAGAGTTTTAACCTCTGATTCAGGATTAACCTTAGAAATATCAATAGAACGGTCTTCGATTGTTTTTCTAAGACGCTCTGCAACCATTTGGGCTTCTTCTATTTTGGTAAACGGTAACAGAATAGAAAACTCTTCCCCGCCGTAACGACCCGCGATATCATATTCACGAAGCTGCCCGCGGATAATTTTTGCTATTGTTTTTAAAACCAAATCACCGACTGCATGCCCGTAGGTATCATTTACACTCTTAAAAAAGTCGATATCTGTCATAATTCCGCATAACGGAGCTTTTTGACGTTTAGCATTTGATACTTCCTGTTTTATACGTTCTTCAAGCTGGCGCCTGTTATAAAATCCTGTTAGTGCATCAAGCGTTGCGTGTTTGAGAATTTCAGCGTACACATTTGCCCTGTTTATTGTAGTTGCAATTTGTGAGGCAAGCTGCGTTAAATATTCAATATCTTTTGCTGCAATCTCTTCATTCATACTTTTTGCCGCAATTACCCCAACTTCTTTTCCCTCACTTTTTAAAGGAAGCATCAGGGTCTTTTTATCATCGGAAATCTTTTGTAATTCAGGACTTGAGGCATTTTGAAGTATATATTTATCATTACAGGCTCCGGGCCAAACAAGAATATTTGAACCCGTACTTTCTATTTTTAAAAATATATAAATCAGGTTATTTTCAAAAAACTTGTCTAACATTTCACCGATAATCGGGATTACATAATTCAGTTCGTACTGGGTTTCAATTATTTTTGCAATGTTTTTCATTGTTTCGTGAAAGTTAATATTTTTCTGCATTTTTTCAGACAGAATAATATTTTGGACTTTCAACGAAATAAAAGGCGCTGCAAGGTCCAAAAACTTTGTCAATTCTTCATTTTGAGTTGAAAATTCAAGATTTCCGATATATTTTTTGTGTTTGTATATAGGATAACTGTAAACCGCAGTTGAATCGTTATCCATATTGATTGAAAAACCTTCAATTCCGAAAAATTTCAGAAAAAAAGCCCCTAATGACGAGTTAAGTGATTTTTCACTATAACTTTCATTAAGAACTTTTGAAAGTTTTTCAAGCTTTTCTAACAAATCTAAACCTCAACCTGTTCTGCGATTTCATCAGGGATGTCGCAATTAGCATAAACATTTTGAACATCATCCAATTCTTCCAGACGTTCAATCAATCTCAGAACAGATGTTGCAGTTTTTAAATCCGTTACTTCAACAGTGTTTTGCGGTATTCTTGTAAAATCAGCAGTTACGCTTTTAAATCCTTCGGCTTCCAAACCTTCAACTACAGCCTGGAAGTTTTCAACAGAAGTTATAACTCTGTAACAATCCTCTTCTTCAGTAACGTCTTCAGCGTCAAGCGTAATTGCAGCTTCAAAAAGCTTATCAAAATCAATATCTGTATCAAATTCAATAGAACCTTTTTTATCAAACATCCAACCAACAGCACCTGTTGTACCAAGATTTCCGTTAAATTTTGTAAAGATACTTCTTACATCACCTGCCGTACGATTTCTGTTATCTGTCATAGCATCAACGACAACGGCAACTCCACCTGCTGCGTATCCTTCGTATGTCAATTCTTCATAATTATCACTAGCTCCGTTACCTGCACCTTTATCGATTGCACGTTTGATATTATCGTTAGGAAGACCTGCAGCTTTAGCTTTTTCGATAGCTGTTCTTAAACGGAAGTTCCCCGCAGGATCCGGTCCGCCAAGTCTTGCCGATACTATAAGTTCTCTTGAATATTTCTGAAAAACAGCAGCCCTTTGAGAGTCTGTTTTTGCCTTTTTATGTTTAATTGTTGACCATTTTGAGTGTCCTGACATATTTAACCTCTTTGATTATCTAATCCTCTGGTCAAATAATAGCAAAAACGCTGTAGTTTTTCAATATTAACAAATGTAACAGTTAAGCAAATTTTACGTATTGAAATTGTTTATATATAAAAGGGAAAATTTTGGAATGTCTATAACCGTAAAAGAACTTGGTAATAAATTTAAGTATCTGAAAGATGCGGACTTTAAGTATCTGACAGGCAAATCTCCTGAAGATATTAAAGATAATGATACTGTTTCTTTGAGCAAACTTGCTAAATATAATAAACGTGACATTCAAATTTTTGCGGCAAAAAAAGAAAAACAGAATTTTTTAGGATTACTGCAAGGAAAAAATCAAACAGTAATTTCTAAAGAAGCAGGAATAACAACTAAAGAGAGCAAAAATACAACAAATCCGTTTGCTCAAAAAGATGAACACCAACGGAGCACCGCTTTAGGCGCCTGGATTCCGCCTGAACGTAAAGCCTGGATAGGTTAATACAAAAAATTTTCGTCTTATTTAAAGTCCGGATATGCACCTTTGCCTAAAAGGGCTTGCAATATTCTAAAAATAGTGTACAATGAAATGATATACAACAAGGGTTATTTAACCTAAGTACACAATCAGGAGAAAAACAATGTACGAAGACGAAAAATTAGTATGTGAAGATTGCGGAAAAGAATTTATCTTCACTGCCGGAGAACAAGAATTTTATGCAGAAAAAGGCTTGGTAAACAAACCAAAAAGATGCCCTGAATGCAGAAGTGCCCGCAGAAAAAACAACAGAAGAGGCAGAAGAATGTATGATGCTGTATGTTCTAAGTGCGGTGCCCAAACACAAGTTCCTTTTAAACCCGTTCCTGGCAGAGAAGTATTCTGCAAAGAATGTTTCCAAAAGCAAGAAGAAGCTTAACATACGTTAAATATATATATTTTTCTTAGGCGCGAAATTTTAATTAAATAAAAATTTCGCGCCATTTATTTGCTATCATATAGTAATACAATTATTCAAATATTCTATTGTACTTACTTTTTCATCATACAAATACTTAATAAAATTCAAATACGAATCATCGCGCGAGGTTATAACAAGGTTTATTTCAAACCCCTCCGTACAAAACGGTTCGTAATCATATACAACATAACTGTTATATTTACTTTTCCATTCCTTACGCTCAATTTTACTGTTATTTTCTTCAATAACATCTTCAAGCCAAGGTAAGATGTTTTGATCAATATTTTTCATTTCCAAACGATTGTATCTATTGCAATCATTACAACTATTTCCAATAAACATAATTATTTTACTCCACTAAGTCTTTATATATGAATTGTAATAATTGCACCATTCAAAATAATCACCTCAATGTATAAAAAAATATTATCTTAATTACTAATTTTTAAACGGAGTTTCGTTAACATAACTTAATATTTATAGAATATATGTCAATTAATAATTAATTAAATACTTTATATATAAAAGGATATAAACGAGGAGATACCATGGGTTACGCTGAAAATATGCGAATATTCAGCAACATAAATTGCGCGTTAGCGTCGGGCGTTTCGTATTTGGAACAGAAAAACAGCGGAGTCCCGACATCTTATGCTATGGGCAATCTGTTTGGCAACCTCGCCAACGGCTTTGCAAGAAACGAAGTTGCATACGAAATGCAGCGCTGGGGCAACCCTATCGGCAACACAATAAATATGTACGCAGGATACGGCAACCCTGTATCAAATACAATCGGAACACTCGGGATTTTAAGTGCTTGCAGCCCGTGGATGTTCTTTAACAGACCGTTATGCTTCTCATATTGCCCGATGCCGGGATTTTACACTGGAGGATTTTGCTCAGGACTCGGTATGGGGTTCGGACTTGGTTACGGCAGCAGCATCTCAATAACCAGTACCACAAGTTACGGAGGCTTTAGACCTCGCGCGTTTTGCTGCTAAGAAGTGTTGAAATTACTGCAACATAAGTCCAGAACATAAATTGTAACTGCGGTCTAAAGTATATTGTGTCAACAAGCCCGTGGAACATTACCGCCCATATCGCAATAATTGATACTGCAATATAAATTATTTGTTCTTTATCGGTTGAATTAAGAACAAATTTTACCGCGTTAATTGACATTGTTATTAAGAATCCTAAAAATGCAATCAGTGCAAAAATTCCGCTTTCAACAGCAGTTTCCAGGTAAATATTATAAGCACTTAACGCGTCAAACCCGGTTCTCATATAAAGCCCGTAAATTTCGCGAAAATTTTTATTACCGACACCAATTCCTAATAACCAGTTATCTTTAAACATTTCAACCGCGGAATGGTAAACGTTAAATCTGAATGAATTAGATGAATCGTTTCTCATTGCAAAAATAGACAAGAATCTGTGCCTCAAAGCACCGACAAAAGTTATTGCAAATAAAAACAAGCCAACAATCCCGCCAATTACTGATAAGTATATTTTTTTATAAGTTTTCCAGAAAAATTTAGCAGAAAGCAAAAACGCACAGCCAAAAATCAGCATTAATGCAAGATAAGCACCCCTGCAGCCTGTTTGGAATATCGTATAAACACCGATTAGAGTACACGCAAGCGCGCCAAGGGCTGTTTTGTAGTGTTTACGATTAACAAAATAAAGAACAGAACCCAACACAGCAGGGAAACCGCAAACCAAATACCCGCCAAAAAGATTCGGATTCAATGGTTTTAAGGTACCGTAAACTCTTGATAAAACATCTTCAGGGTTCAATCTTGAAGTATCCTGCCAAGTGGAGATTTCATCCAAATGTAAAAAACTTTGCAAAAATCCGATTATTGATTCTCCCGCAGTACAAAGAGCGATAGCACCCAAAAGCCACGGAATGGCTTTGCGGTTATCTTTCAAATAAATAACTACAGAAAAATAAAAACCGACATAAACAAAAGTTTTAAAAAAGCCTTTTAAACTTAAAGCAAACAATGTTGACCCAAACAAACTCACAACAACAATCATAAAATATGCTACAAGCCATATTTCAAAATGATTAAATTCTGCGCGCGTATTAGGTTTGGTCAACATTTTAACCAAGGTTAAAAACATAACAATTAAGCCGAAAAACCCTATCGCATCAGACATCATAAATGTTGAAACACCAAGCGTCAGCAAAATAAACGGCAAAATAAATTTGTCGATATTTTGCAAAAACAAACTGTTTTTATATAAATAACTTAACTTACCTTGAGAAAATTTAAAAATTTTATTGAACATCATCTGTTGTATTCATATCTTTATTCAAAGCTTCGTCGACAACGGTATCAACAACCTTGATATCCGAAACTGAACCCGTAAACTTGTAATCGACACCTTCTAAAGTTATAGGCAAACCTAATTTTACCTTATTACCGCCAACGACCGCGCCGTCTTTTGTAATTTTAGCTTTATCAGTCAATGTAACAACAACATCATACAAGTCAGGCTGAGATACATCTTCCACAACTATTACAACTTTTTTAGAGTTTAAAGTCGGCAAAACAATCTTACGTCTGTCAGCCTTAACATCCAAAATATCCAAATCAGAATACGGAACATTTCTGATACTGATAAATGTTTTTTCGCCTTTTTTGATTGGAATGTCTTTACCTGAGAAGGTTACACCTCTCATATAGACTTTAAAAACGATATTTGAAGTAGCTTCAATTTTCTTGTCGGCAGTTTGTCTGTAACCTTTATAAGTTACAAACCCAACAACTAAAGCAATAACGACAAAAGCAACTATAATAAAATCAACAACTCTGATTTTTTTAACCAATTCTTTTGCCTTATTAATAAATTTATCCATAAAAATTCTCCTTATGTTAAATTTTCAAATTCTGAGCCGCCGAAACAAGCTCATCTATAGTGGTTGTAGCACAACCAAACTGTCTTACAACAATACTTGCCGCCAAATTTCCGATAACAGCGGAATAAACCGCATCAATTCCTGATGCCAGAGCAAGTGAATAAACAGCAGTAACCGTATCCCCCGCACCTGTAACATCAAATACTTCCGATTTATTAAATACAGGAATTTTTGTAAAATCATCATTCGGTTTTGCAACAAACATCCCGTCAGCTCCGCAGGTAATTAACACAGCCTTAGCATTAGTTTCTGATAACAACTTACGACCCGCGCGTTTTAAATCATCTTCTGAATTAATCTCAAAACCAACCGATTTTTCGGTATCAGGAAGGTTCGGAGTCATTGAAGTTACGTTTTTGTATGAACCCAAATCTCTTTGCGCATCAACTACAACAACCTTTTTAAGCTCATTTGCAAGTGAAACAGTAAATTCAATAATTTTAGGTGTCAACGTTCCGATATGATAATTTGATAAAATCACGGCATCATATTCAGGAAGCATTTTTTCAATCTTTTTAATAACTTTTTCTTCGGTATCTTCATTTATAAAGCCCTTAGACTGCCTATCGACACGCACAATCTGCTGAGTAATAGAAGTTGTAATAGAACCCGAAATCCTAGTTTTAACAATAGTTTTTCTTGACTTATCTTTAACAATACCCGAGCAATCAATATTTGCTTTTTCAAAAGTTTCTAACAAAAGCTCTGAATAATAATCATCACCGCAAACTCCGATGACACCGGTTTTACCGCAATTAAGAACAGAAGCATTATGTGCAGCGTTTGAAGCTCCGCCCAGTATCAATTTTGTTTTAGTGTGCTGTAAAATCAAGACAGGAGCTTCTCTTGAAATTCTTTCGGCATCTCCGTATATCATCTCATCCAGTGCCAAATCACCGATAATTAATACCTTTGAAGCTTCTAACTTTTTTATATCAGCTATAAGTTTTTCTCTATCTAAATCCATTTCACCAACTCTTATAAATATTTATACAAAGAGTTTAGCACAAACAAATAAATTTAAAAAGTTAACGCAGTTTTTTAAAATATGAGCGGTCTTTCATAGCTTCATACGTGCAAGCTAAACCATTGATAGTGGCATTAGAAGTATTGGAACACATATTTTTATCGGCAAAATAAGTCCCCGGAGCACCTTCAGGGACAACCTCATACCCGCCTTCTTTCTCCGTAGAAATCAACTCAAACATAAATACATCATGACCAAGTGCATTTGGCTTCGCGGATTTTCCGTTAATATCAACAGTAACTAAAATAGTATGCCAAGCCCCTACATTTGCATCTGTTATAAATAACATATTATTTAAAAGAAAAAACTGAATATCATCAAATGAAGCAGTTCCAACATACTCAGCAGTTTTTGTATAATTTGTATACTTATAATCTTTATTAGTAGCCTTGACACTACCGTCATCTCCGGTTTCCGTTCTGGCTATACAATGAGTAGCTGATTTGGCATCTTTGTTATCACAACTTGAAGCACCTTTAAAATATTTCATCAATAAAGGTACATCACCTCTATATGTTTTTCTTTCTTCATCCTGATTATACATTTTTACGGCTTGCGTTAACAAAGAATAGGCTTCGTTAAATTGAGATTCAAGTTTCTTATGCTGAATTTTAGTCATCAAAGCAGGAATAGTCATCGCTGCAACAACTCCGATAATACCAAGAGTGATTAAAACCTCGGCTAAAGTAAACGCCTTTTTCATAACACCTCTTTTGTTCTCTTTTAGACTACATACTTTAAAAAGACTATAGCATAAAATACAATTGTGAACAATAAGACTACAAAAATTTACAACTTAGGGAGGAAAATTTTTGCAAGGAGAAAAGAATTGGGGTTTTCTCAAAACACGCTTGCAGAAAAACTTGACATATCAAGAGAACATCTTGCAAAAATTGAAACGGCAAAACGTACGGTTAGTCTTGATTTATTAATAGATATCGCTGAAAGTCTTGATACCAGCGTAAAAGAATTAATTGACTTTTAATACTATTAAGTTTTGTAAATATTACATCATTAAATTAGCAATTTTTTAACTTGAGAATACTTTATATAAACATATAAAGCTCTCTCTTCTTATTTAAACGGATAGGCCTTGAATTAACAAGGTCTTTTTTTTATGCAAAAATATAAAAAGGGGCGCAGCCTTAAAGGCTGCGCCCCTTTTAATCCTTGTTATATTAAACCATTTCAGCGATTTTAACTGCATTTTTGTTAGCAATTTCAACAAGAGATGAAATTGTAGCAATCATTGAAATAGTTGAGTTCAACTTATTAACACAAGAACCGCAACCGATAGCTGAAGCGCCTGCTGCAAATGCAAACGGTGCAGTTGTAGGGTTAATTCCTGTAGCTGTCATAATTGGCATTTCAATATTTCTGTTTAATTCAATAGTATTTGAAATTGTTAATTCAGCTCTATCCATCAAAGCTCTTGCTCCTGACAGATTAGATTCGTGAGAATAGTGACCTTCTGTTTGGATTAAGTCAATACCCATAGATTCTAATTTAACAGCCAATGCAATTTGATCAGCAATAGCGATTTCGCCAGGGATAGTAACTGAGAAAAATACTTCTCTGTCGCCTAACAATGATTTAGTTTCTTCAACTAAAGATAAAACATCGTTAGCATCAAATGACATACCTTTTTTGTAAAGAACATCAAAGTTACCTAATTCAATGGCATCAGCGCCAAGTTCAACAGCTTTAACAAGTTCAGACGGAACAATTGAAGAAACAAAAATCGGAAGTTCAGTCATTGAACGAACTTCTTTAATAATATCTTCTCTTGCACAGATATCAACAGCGGTTGCATGAGCTGATTCGGCTGAAGATACAACTTTTTTAATATTTTCGATGTCAAAGTTATCAATACCTGCAATAACTTTAACTGCACGTTTTTCTTCTAACGCATGTTTGAATAAATCAATTCTTGACATAAGTTTTCTCCTTAATAATTATACTCTCGGACTTAACCGTTTTACCAAATTATATATTAAAATTTTAATATTTTCAAGAAGTAACCGAAAATTAGAAAAAAAGAGGATATAATTAAATCAAAAAAATTCAATAATTTACTTTAAAGAGGTGAACATGAAAAAAAAGATATTTATAATGTTATCACTGGTTTTACTGAATATGAACTGTAACTTTGTCTTAGCAAATTACGGAATGGACGAACAGGTAAATATAAGCGTTTACGAAAAAATTAGTCCTGCTATTGTCGCAATCGAAGCTCAAGTACCTGACGGAGTATCGGCAGGCACAGGGTGTGTAGTTAGTCCAGACGGGCTTATATTAACGGGTTCTCATGTTGTAGAGAATTACAAAAACATTGAAGTTACAACCTACAACGGACAAACCTATAAAGCAAGCTTCGTTGCTCAAATGGGGAAAAATAAAGACCTTGCCCTAATTAAAATTAATCCGTCAAAACCATTAGATACAGTTTCTTTCGGGGATTCAGAAAACGTTAAAGTCGGACAAAAAGTATTAAGTATCGGAAACCCTTTCGGATTTTCAAACACCTTAACACAAGGAATTATCTCAAGAATAGATTATGTTAAAAACAGATTTCAAACAGATGCCGCAATAAACCCGGGGTGCTCAGGCGGTCCGCTTCTTAATTCTAACGGGCAGGTTATAGGCATAAGCCAGTCAATTTATAACCCCGATCATAACATATCAAACATCGGGATAGGATTCGCAATCCCTTCTAATGAAGCAATAAAATTCATCGCATCAGTTGATAAAACAAAAATTCCCTCAGGAAAATCAAAAAAATAAAGGCTTATTTAAGCTTAGTAGCACTACAGCAAACTCCTGACAACATTTTACCATGTAATAAATCCGAAGAACCTAAAAATCCTTGACCTGATACCGAGCCGTAATCTTTAGAACATTTACAAGTTGCCCCATTAGCTGCTACATTGAATGTGCCCTCAGCCCCGATCGGTTTTGCCCAATCCTCATTGAGCATTATGACAAATAAATCTCGCCCTATTGTATTAGGACCTTTTGTAAAATTATTAACATCAACAGAAATCATACCCGTTGCGTATCCGCCAAAATAAATGACACTGCCATCCAGAAGTAATACAGCCCTATTACTCATATCCCCGGCTGTATATAAAGCGCCTGCAGGCTGACAAGATGCCGGTCTTGTTGAACCGCTTTTTCCCCGACCTTGAACCAGTGAACCATAATACCCGTAAGCCGAAGGATGACAATATCCTACCCACTTAAAATCATAATTTTTACAAAGTTTTGATTCTCCGTATTCAGGCTTTCCGCAACTGTCAACGACTTTTAAACGTGATACAAATTCATTTACAAAATCCAGAGATAAAGTTGTATATTTAGCCCAATCACCTATTCTGGAACACTTTGCACTTTTAACATAACCTGTTTTACTTTCAACACAAATGTCACCACCAAACTCATCCTTAACTTCACGATAAATATTGACAATTTCACTATACTTCTTTTTCCACATAGTAGCATGTTGCTTGTCCTGAACATTATTAGTGATAATAGGTATTACAATCGCTGCAACAACCCCGATTATTCCAATAGTAATCAATGTTTCTGCAAGTGTGAAGGCTTTTTTCATATTTTACCCCGCTTAATATCATATCTTATATTTAAGCAAAATGACTCAAATTTCTATTAAGCACAGCTTAATGACTCAAATTTGTCAACAAAGACTCAAAAAACGTATAATTATCACAAATAAGAGGAATTTATGTCATCAAGAGAAGAGCTTAAAATTATCATAATGCGCGAAGCCTTAACCGTTAAAAAACTTGCAGCTATGCTCCAGGAGAAAACAGGCAGGCGTTATACTCAAAGAAGTTTGCAAAATAAAATTTCTCTAAGCTCTTTAAACTTTGACGAAATGGAAGAAATTGCCGATTTACTGGGATACACTATCGAAATAAAAAAAAGATAAATGATTGCGTTTTTCATGGTATAATCCTAAAAAAGGCAGGTTAACTTGATTAAATTTTTAGGCTTATGCGTACAAAACTTAATAGAATGTTTTAAATACCTTTTTGGCGGGAATTTAAAATTCAGAACGGTAATAACACAAGCCGCAGCAATAAGTTATGACTCTTTGCCTATTTCACTTGTAATTGCGTTTATTTCAGCCGCAGTTATTGCTATACAGGTTTCAAAAGAGTTTTTGATGACAGGAGCAGAAACGTATATTGGCGGAACTATTGCAATCGTTATGATAAGAGAAATTGCTCCGGGGTTTGTAGCTTTAGCAATCGGAGCAAGAGCGGGAACTGCAATATCTGCCGAAATTGCCAATATGCAGGTAACTTCTCAAGTTGATGCTATAAAGACTTTAAAAGTTAACCCTGTCGGATATTATTTTGCACCGCGAGTTTTCGCCTCTGCAATCACGGTCCCTATGGTTGTTCTGGTAGCTGAATTTATAGGGATTATGGGTGGAATGTTTGTCGCTTGGGGAACAATCGGACTTAACCCTGCAAGATATATGGCATCAGTTTGGGCATGGATTGCCACTAAAGATATTTATATAAGCTTATTAAAAGCCTGCATATTCGGAGCATTGATTGCTTTAGTCTGCGCAACAAAGGGTTATCAAACAAAGGGCGGGGCTAAAGAAGTCGGTACTTCAACCACTCAAGCCGCAATTCTTTCTACCATTTACATGCTTGTCGCAGATTTCCTGATTAATTTAGTATTTTATATTGCATAATTCAATCCAATTTTTAAAAATATTAATTCCTGATTCAGTCAAAATTGATTCCGGATGAAATTGAACCCCATATATTTTTTTATCTTTAACTTTTAATGCCATTGGAATCTTATCAGCAGTTTTAGCTGTGATATCTATATTTTTGGAGTATCCTGAGACAATAAGAGAATGATATCTTGTTGCCATAAAACCCTGTTTCAAACCTCTAAAAAGCTGAAAATCATCATCATAATATATTTCAGAAGTTTTCCCATGACATGGTTCCGGAGCATTTATAATATCCAATCCGTAATATTTTGCGATACATTGCATACCAAGACAAACACCTAATATAGATTTTGAGTCTTGATATAAATCAATAACATCAATTGTAACACCGGAATTTTCAGGGTTTCCCCAGCCAGGTGTTAACAAAATACTTGAGAATTTTAAATTTTTAATTTCCTTAATCGATAATTCATCATTTTTAATAATAATCGGTTCAATCCCGAGCATTTGTATGTATTGAACTATATTATACGTAAATGAATCATAATTATCAATTATAAGCATAATTCCACCTCTATCAACCCGCGCACAGAATTAAAACAAAAAACTTTATCTGCAGAAATCAAATCTGACGGATATAAAATCTTTTCTTTCCAATTCAATTTTTGTCGATATACACCGTTGAGAAGCCCGCATTCAATAGGCGGAGTATAATAATTACCATCTTTAAGAATACCGATATTTGTAAAAATACCTTCTGTGACCTGCCCTTTTTCGTTAACTTTTATATATTCAAAAACATCATCGGGCATAGCATTTCTGATTGTCGTCTTATGAAATAAAAACGGATTTGCAGAATTTACTTCACCGCATAACTTTACCTTTGGTTTATACTCAGTAATCGGCAAATCCCTATAATCTACAGAATAAGAACCATCTTTATTTAATATAACTCTTGTTACTTTATCTGATTTGAGTTCAATATTTTCAATTTCATCATTCCACTTAAAACCCAATTCAAACGCAGATTTTTTCATTCGTTTTACATGCAAATCCCAATCACTAACAGCTGTTTCCAAAATAGAAAACGGAGTTTCCAAAAATTTAGTTTTTGTAAGAGTTTCTTCCCATTCTTCCTGAGCTGTTGAATCCCAAACTACAGCTCCACCGGCAAAATAAGTAAATTGACTATCATTAGCTTTTTTTTGAAGTATTCTTATCGGAACAGAGAAAACAGCTTCATCACCATACATATAACCAATAGCACCGCAATATACCTCTCTTGGATATTTCTCAACATTTTTTATTACCTGCATTGTCGAAATTTTTGGAGCACCTGTTATAGAACCGCAAGGATATATTGCCTTAAAGATATCATATAAATTATACTTTTCATCAATTTCCGCCAAAATTTCAGATGTCATTTGATAAACGGTAGAATGTTCTTCTATATCAAAAAGTTTTTCTACCTTAACTGTACCCGGCTTTGCTATTCGTCCTAAATCATTTCGTAATAAATCAACAATCATTATATTTTCGGCACGATTCTTTATATCATTATAAAGAAATTCCCGTTGATTTTCTGCTTTAGGCGCCGTTCCTTTCATTGGTTTTGTATAGATTTTATTTCCTTTTAATTTAAAGAAAAGCTCAGGTGAAAACGATAATATTTTTTCATATTTGTTTTGTAAAAAAGCATTGTATGGAGTTTTTTGACGAGATAATAACCATTCATACAACTCAAAATCATCAAGATTTGTAAAAACTTCAGATGGATAAGTATAATTTACTTCATATGTTATGCCATTGTAAATTTGTCTTTTTATATTTTCTATTGATCTAAAATATTCATTTTTTGATATTTTAGGCTTGATAAGAATTCCTGCATTTTTATTCGGAAATTGTGGAGAATATTTTTTTACATTATCATATGCCTCAAAGTACATAAGCGGATATTTAGATTTTTTTGACAAATCATATCTCATATATCCGATTATATGTAAGTTTTTCTTGCGTAAATTTTCAAGACAAATAAACCCGTTCTGAATTTCTTCAGGTTTAAATATTTCTATAAAATCTACTTTGTTTTCAAAGAGTTTGTCCGAATAAATCTGCATAAAGATATTATATTACAAACTACTGATATCACATGTTTATTATATAATATTAAAGAATACAGAAAGGACTGTTTTATGAAAGAAATTATTGTATCAGGAATGAGATCCACAGGGAAATTACACTTAGGACACTATCTTGGGGTTATTCAAAATTGGGTTCAATTACAAGATAAGTATGATTGTTATTTCTTTGTTGCAGATTGGCATGCCCTGACTACAAAATACGATAAAACAGAAGATTTAAGACAAAACATCTTGGATGTTGTAATGGATTGGCTGGCTTGCGGAATTACTCCTGAAAAATCAACAATCTACGTACAATCACTTGTACCTGAAATTGCAGAATTAAACATATATTTAGGAATGATAACCCCGCAGAACTGGGTAGAACGCGATCCTTGCCTTAAAGACATGGCAAAAATTTTAAAAACAAAAGAAGGACAAGGACAACAGATTAACTACGGCTTAATGGGTTATCCGGTACTTATGAGCGCAGATATTATGATGTTTAACTCTAATTATGTACCGGTTGGTATAGATCAGGTTGCACATATAGAAATAACAAGAGATATAGCAAGAAGATTTAATAACCTTTACGGAGAATTTTTCCACGAAGCAAAACCACTATTAAATCACTGCTCACTAATTTGCGGACTTGACGGAAACAAAATGGGCAAATCATTTAACAATGATATCAAAATATCAGATACTGCAGAAGTAACTGCAAAAAAAGTGATGGGAGCAATAACAGACCGTTCAAGACTAAGAAAAGATGACCCGGGACACCCTGATGATTGCGAAGTCGCATTCAAATACTGGCAAATTTTCGGAGCTGAAGACGAAGTTCAAACAGTCAGATGTGAATGCGAAAAAGGACTTCGCGGCTGTGCTCAGTGTAAAAGAGAACTCGGGGCAAAAATTAACGAAAAAATGTCACAAATTCGTGAACGAAGAAAATACTATGAAGAACACCCTGAAGAAGTTGAAAAAATAATTGCGCAAGGTTCAGCAAAAGCAAGAGTTCGTGCTCAGAAAATCCTAAAAGAAGTCCGAAAATTAATGAAAATGTATTAAAATTGGACAATAAAAATTTACGAACTATAATATAAAAAATTGAAAGAGGTAAGAATTATGAATACAGCAACAATAGTAGGAAGGGTAGGAAGAGATGCTTCTGAAGGGTTCAAAGCTTTTGATTCCGGCAAAATGAAAGCAAACTTTTCAGTCGCCGTAAACAGATGGGATTCAAAAACAAAATCAGAAGTAACTGATTGGTTCAACGTTGAAATTTGGGACAGACAGGCAGAATTTGCAGCAGAATATGTGAAAAAAGGCAGACTAATTGCGATTGACGGAGCGATTGCAAATAATCGCTGGGTAGATAAAACAACGAATTCAGAGAAAGAATCCTTCTTTATAAGAGCTAATACAATCAAGCTTTTGGGTTCTAAAAAAGACGCAGAAGAAACTCTATGATAACAAATTCAAACACTATATGTATCATTGCAGATGATTTAACAGGTGCAAATGATACCGCACTACAATTTAAATTAAACAACGCAGATACAAATATATTACTTAATACGGATATAGAACCTAAATCATCCGATACTAAACAAGCGTGGGCGATTTCAACAGAATCAAGAAATATTTCACCACAAGATGCTTTTGAAAAAGTCAAAACTGCAACAGAATTTTTTGTAAACAAAATTAATCCTGACTTTTTCTATAAAAAAATAGATTCAACAGTCAGAGGAAATATTGCGGTTGAAATCTTATCAATGCTTGAAGTTCTAAAATGGGATGCAGCAATTGTAATGCCGGCATTTCCTCAAGAAGGCAGAATAACAGTCGGTGGATATCACCTGTTAAAAGGGGTTCCGATTGAACGCACGGAAATGGCACGTGACCCGCATTCACCAATTTCAGAATCTCACTTGCCGACGCTTCTAAAACAACAATTAGGCGAAAATCTTGAAGATTTAGTCGACAGTATTAAATTAAAAACCGTAATGAACGGTGCAGGACCTATTTTACAAAAAATAAATAAGCTTATAGAAAAAGGGGTAAAAATCATTGTCGCAGATTCTGTTTCCACAACTGATATTGAACAAATAGTACTTGCTATAGGTAAATCAAATTTCAATATTCTGCCTGTCGGAACTGCCGCAGCAGGAAAGATTTTAAGTGACCAATGGTTCCCGAAAGATGATGAAGGAGAAGTTCTGCCGGTAAAATTACCTAAACTTCCAAAATTTATCGTTTCTGGCAGTGCAACCCAGATTACGGCAAACCAGATTGATAAGTTTGAACAAAACGAAGAATATGAAGAAAACAGTCTTGTTATCGAACTTGATACAAAAACGATTTTGACAGGGGTTCAAGACGAACTTGTTGAAAGAATTGTTTCTAACCTCAAAAATGATAATATCGTACTTGTTCATACCTCAAAATTATTGATAAATTTTGACGGATTTTCAGATGACACAATGGATGCCGATTTAACCAAATCAGGATTATCAAACGCAATAACAGATTTTTTGGCTGAACTTTCAAAACGTGTTCTTGACAGAAAAAAAGCCATACTTATAACCCTTGGCGGGGAAACTTCATACAAATGCTGTAACAGCTTGAACGCAAACCAATTACAAATTATAGATGAAGTAGTTCCTGCAATAGCACTGAGTAAAAACGCAAACTCAGATCAATGGATTGTAACAAAATCAGGCAATCTGGGCGGAGTGAATACACTTATCGAAATCCTCAAGTACTTTGAAAAACACGAAGAAAATTCTTATGGATAAAATTGCAATAACAACAGGCGACCCAAACGGTATAGGTGCCGAAATTACCATAAAAGCACTAAAAATTCTTGACCTTCCGCAAGATAAAATCGTTCTGGTGTCAAATAAAAAAGTTTTAGATTTTTACGGAAAACTTGACAAAAATTACGAAATAATTGAAATTCCGTATGATGCTGAAATTAAAGCAGGAGAAGTTACAAAAGAATCAGGCGAGTTTTCTTTTTTATCACTTAAAAAGGTTTGTGAAATCCGCCCGAAAGCCATCGTAACTGCACCTGTTGCAAAAAATGCACTGCATTTGGCAGGACACATCTTTAACGGTCAAACAGAAGTTTTACAACACTTTTTGGCTCACGATAACCAACTTGCCGAAATGCTTTTTGTTGCGAATAATTTCAGAGTTCTGCTTCTAACACGTCATTGCGCGCTAAAAGAAATTACTTTAACAAAAGAAATTGTAATAACAAAGGTTAAAAACCTTGTAAAAACCTTTAAAACCCAATTTAATATAGAAAACCCGAAATTTGCCCTGTGCGGATTTAACCCGCACTCAGGAGAAGACGGAATTTTAGGAAGAGAAGAAATTGATATACTTATTCCTGCGGTTAAAGAATTAAAAACAGAAGGGATAAATATAACAATGCCCCTTCCTGCTGACACGCTTTTTGTAAAAGCTGCAAAACATTATTATCAAAATACAAATGATGAATATGACTGCTACATCGCAAACTACCACGACCAAGGATTAATCCCGATAAAAACCGTAGCAGGAGATAAAACAGTCAATATGACAATCGGACTTGATATAATAAGAACATCCCCCGGTCATGGCACAGCTTTTGATATTGCAGGTAAAAACCTCGCAGACCCATCAGGTATGATTGAAGCAATAAAAGCCGTATTATAATTTTTGTATCATTTTGCTCGGGAATAAGATTTCAGAATAGCAGCTAGGCAGCTAAATGGCACAGAAGTTCCATAGGTTGGGGTTTCTACCCCAACCAATTATTATTTTATTGGGCTGAAAGCCCAACCTACAACTTTTTACTGCATATATAATATAGAACAACCCCAACCGGTACCTTTTAAACAATCTTCAACATAATTGTCTGCTGTTAATCTAATAGTTGGGTTAGTCGAAATTTGGGAACAAGCATTAGTCTGATAGGATTCCCCAACCTTAATTGAGGCAATAGGACTAACAACATCTTTTTTAAATCTTAGAAAATAAATATCTCTGCCAACAACGTTCGGACCTTTTTTACCGTTTACATCAAGTAAAATTGAATCAATACAGTTAAAATTAAACATGACACCATCCAATAAAACAAAAGTTAAGGGTTTATAAGTTGAGTTTAAGTGTAATTTGCGACCTTTTTTATCCTTCCATAGATAATCTGCATGCCACAACTTAGAATAATTTGAAGTTTTTGGCCATTGAGCATAGGAACCAAAAGGTTCTGAGCGCCCATAAACTTGCGTACAATCAATACCCGTTGCTTGAACTTTCATATATTTTTGAACATTACAAATAAAAAACGGCATCTCTGTCCATTTTGTAGCAGAAAAAGATTCTCCTGTTTCCTCGTAATTTCGCAGCAAAGCCTGAGATAACGTAGAATAATACTTTTTATACATTGCCTTGAACTGTTTATCCTGAAGATTTATCAAAAGAGAAGGTATAGTCATCGCAGCAACAACACCAATAATTCCAATGGTAATTAATACCTCTGCCAGTGTAAAAGCTACTTTTTTCTCCCAGTCATTCTGACGTAAGTCAGAATCTGTCAATGTTGATTCTTCCCGTAAGGGGAAATTCATTGGCATGGATAGATTCCGGATCAAGTCCGGAATGACATGACTCCAAAATTCGCTCAGGAGAAAGCTTAAAGTGTTCCCCCCCCCGATTTTTGAAGCCTTGATTGAATTTCAGACTTTTTAATACACTTTTTCATTCTTCTCTCCTTTTTTTGTTTATTATAGCAAAATTTTAATGGATTGCAATATATTATTTGAATATTCAACTAAAAAATGATATAATTTTTATATAAAAAACAAAAATAAAAAAGGAGCGCTTTGTAATGGAAACATTTGAATTAAACCTGTCAATGGACGAATTAAAAAAAAGAACTCATAAAGATTATCTTATAACTAAAAAATTTTTAAAGGCTGATGCACCCGAATATTTATCACTTAAAGAAGGCGACCAATTAGCACTAAAACACCTTGTAAAAGCCGCAGCAATTTTAGAAAAAATAAACATGCAGCTTGATTGCAAACATAACCTTGCCGTTAAAGAATTTTTGGAAGAAGAAATTAAAAAAGGCAACAAACAAGCCGAATTAACAAAAATTTTATTTGACGCTCAAAAAGGTATCAATGCAATTGATACAATGTCAAATCCGATAAGACTTATCAAAGGAATTGAAGAAAAACCTGGAAAAGGTGTTTATCCTGAAGACTTGTCAAAAGAAGAGTTTCATTCAGTACTTATCAGAATGATTAAAGAAGGCAAAGTTGATGAGGTTAAAGCCATTCTAACCCAGCGCTCTGTTGTTGTAAGAGCAGCTGAAGACTTAGCAGGAATTGATTATATAGATTATTTCAGCGAAGATTTTGCAAAAATGGCTGATGAACTTGAGCTTGCAGCAAAATTTTCAACAAATACCGATTTTAACGAATACTTAATCTTGCAAGCAAAAGCCTTGAGAACAGCAGACCCTATGCTTGATGCTTTTGCCGATAAAAAATGGGCAACACTTCAAGATACACCGCTTGAATTTACAATTACCCGTGAAAATTACGAAGATGAAATGACAGGTACAATCGTTGAAAACGAAGAACTGTCTAACCTGTTAAAAGAACACAATATCACACCGATTCCTAAAGACTTTTTAGGCGGAAGAGTCGGGATTATAAATAAAGAAGGCACCCAAGCACTTATGGCAATCAAAAAATATCTGCCTTTGCTTGCCGAAAATATGCCATATAACAGAGAATACGTCCAAACAATCTCGGCAGAAGCTGACAGCGAACAAACAATGGTTGATGTTGATATGGTTATGGCATCAGGCGATGTCGGGGAGTATCGCGGAGGAATAACCTTAGCCGAAAACCTCCCTAATTCCGATAAATTATCACTGACAATCGGCGGCGGAAGACGTAATGTTTACCACAGACAAATAAGATTTATAAGCGATAAAAAGAAATTACAGGAAAGACTTGACGCAATCTTAGATAAAGAACAGCACAAATATTACCTTGACGAAGCCGACCACTGGTTTACAATCGGGCACGAAAACGCTCACTCGCTCGGACCTAAAGAAGGTAGCGAAAAATTAGGCAAATACCGTAACATAATAGAAGAAAACAAAGCCGATATGGGCGCATTAGCATTTGTTGATTTATTAACAGATGTCGGAATGTACACTCCTGAACAAAGATTACAGATTATTGTTACAACGATTACCGACAACTTCTTAAAATCGAAACCGACACTATCTCAAGCTCACAGAGTGCGTACGGTTATGCAGAATAAATATTTCTCAGAACGCGGAGCTTATGATATTACAAAAGACGGTAAAATTCACGTAAATATCGATAAAGTCGTACCAATTGCTCAAAAGATGTTATCAGAAATTATCCGCATCCAAATCGACGGAGATTTCAATAAAGCCGAACAATACGTTCTTGATAACTTCGTCTGGACAGAAAATATGGAAATTATCGCAAAGAAACTTCAAAAAGTTTCAAAAGCCCTAAACGGAACACTTGAAACAGAACTTGCGGATAAATTATTAGGTAAATAAGGGAATTTTGCGTCATTCTGACGGCAGCTCCTCTTGTAGGCGAAGAATGAGTTACGTAGGTTGGGGTTTCTACCCCAACCTATTATTATTTTGTTGGGCTGAAAGCCCAACCTACAACTGAATCAAGTTCAGGATGACAAAATTTTCTAGTTACAATTTGTAACTTCTCATCTTTTCTGTGAGCAATTTCCCCTCACAAAAATACTTTATATATATAGAGGATATAAAAAGGGGAAATTTATGCCAACACCGATAACAAAAGTTTCAGGTTCAACATTTATACAACTTGACGGAACAAATTTTACGACAATAGGCGTTGATAACAGCTACAAAGTAGGCAACGGAAGCCTTGGAGCTTACGCAGGCTTAGGAATGACGTTTGACGGAAAACCGACAAGCGGAATTTTTGACGTAAAAGGTTCTATGTCATATGGAGATAATCCGTTTTCAGGCGGATTTCGGGTTAGAAGTAATATTGGCGAAAACTCACAATCCGTTCAATTTAGAGTGCAGCCTTGCACAATAAATATTCCGCTTGGAAACAACACAAAAGCCTACGCAACACCTTATGCCGCATCAAAAGTTAACTGCAATACGGGTGAGGTTACAAACAATATAGGATGTTTTGCAGGATTACTGTACGATTTTGGCGACGGTAACATATTTGTAGAGGTTCAAGGATATGACTTAACCAAAATCAATAAAAACACAACAAGTGTTAATGTCGGGTTTTCAATTAAGATTTAAATAAGAAAATCGGCGCCAAGTTTACTTGGCGCCGCTTCTTTATACATTTAAAAAATTTTATTAGCCTTTCACTTGAGCCATAACTTCTTCTGCAAAGTTATCTTGACGTTTTTCAAGACCTTCGCCAAGTTCATATCTTGTGAAAGCTTTGATTGTCAATTTACCTTCAATCAATTGAGCGATTGTTTGGTTTGGATCTTTTACGAAAGGTTGTTCAAGTAAGCATCTTTCAGCCATTAATTTATTTACACGACCTTCAACAATTTTTCCTCTGATTGCTTCAGGTTTTTTCTGTAAATCTTCTTTACCCATTTCAATTCTTGTTTCTTCATCAATAACAGATTGAGGAATTTCTTCTCTTGAAACAAATTGAGGAGCGGATGATGCGATATGTAAGCAGATATCATTTAATAATTCAGCATCGTTTTTATCAGCGCTTAACAATACACCGATTTTACCGTTGTGGATGTATGATGCTACAGCGCCTTCATATCTTACAAATCTTCTAACCGTAATTTTTTCACCGATAGAAGCAATTTTTTCTTTCAAAGCATCTTCAATAGCTTTACCGCATTCAGGGCAAGTTGAAGCTAAGAAAGCTTCTACACTTTCAGGATTCATTTCCGCAACGTGTTTTGCCAAGTTCGCAGTCAAGGTTTTAAATTCATCATTTTTAGCAACGAAATCTGTTTCACAGTTAACTTCGATTAAAGCTCCGCAAGAATCTGAAACGAAAGAATCAACTCTACCTTCTGCTGCAATTCTGCCCATTTTCTTTTCAGCAGAAGCAATACCTTTTTGGCGAAGGATTTCTTGAGCTTTTTCCATATCTCCGTCAGTTTCAACAAGTGCTTTTTTAGCATCCATCATACCGGCACCGGTTTTATCACGAAGTTCTTTTACCATTTGTGCTGTAATATTCATTTATACTTTCTCCTTTATTTATATGCCTGAGGCACTAAGTAAAAATTTGCTTAGTGCCTCAGATACTTAGTAACTTAATCGCTTATGCTTCAGTAACGCCTGCATCTTCAGCTGAGATTTTTTCAATTTTCTTAGCTTCATTTGCTTTGTTTTCTCTAAGTTGTTTACCTTCTAAAACAGCATCTGCAAGTTTTGAAGTAATTAACTTAATTGATCTGATAGCATCGTCATTACCGGGGATAATGTGGTCGATACCGTCAGGATTAGCGTTTGTATCAGCTAAACAAATAACAGGAATACCTAATTTATTAGCTTCTTTAATAG
>CAMDYM010000016.1 GCA_945910425.1 uncultured Candidatus Melainabacteria bacterium
CAATCGTATCCGAACTTAAAAATGAAAAAATTGATATCGTAAGATATTCAGAAGATCCTGTTGAATACATTGTTAACGCTTTATCTCCGGCAAGAGTTGTATCTGTTGATATTATGGCAGATGACGAGTACGCACACGAAGCTCTTGTGGTTGTTCCTGATGATCAATTAAGCCTTGCTATCGGTCGTGAAGGTCAAAACGTAAGACTTGCTCACAAATTAACAGGCTGGAAGATTGATATCAAATCAGTTTCACAAATGGAACAAGCTGAAAGTCAAAACGTTAACAACTACGAATACGAAGAAGAAGTTGAAACTTCTGTAGAAGACGTTGTTGATGAAGATGAACTACAAGCAGAAATCGAAGAAGAAATGAATCAACAAGCTCTTGATGAAAGCGATATCGAAGCAGAATCAGATGTTACTGAAGAATCAGAAGAAGTTGAAGAATAATTCTTTAAAGGTTAAAAAAAGCGGTCGGGCAAGATTTGCCCGACCGCTTTTTTACACCAAACCCTCTTTTAATGCTTTTACTGCCGCCTGTGTCCTATCATCCACCACAAGTTTTTGGATAATATTACAAACGTGTGCTTTTGCAGTGTGAGATGAAATCGTTAAAGCTTCCGCGATTTCATTATTTGATTTCCCGTCAACAACAAGCTTTAGTACTTCATACTCTCTTTGGGTAAGATTTGAATGTTGTTCACGAAACATTGCCCTTGACATTTGGCGCTGAGGGACAAGCCCGCAGTTTTTATCACGTAAAATCGGAACAGCCAAAGGGTCAATCCACATTGCACCTTCTTTTATCGTTTGAATAATCATTTTCAAAATATCGGTGTTAATATCTTTCATTACATACGCGCAAGCCCCTGACTGCAAGGATTCCAGAACCTCTTGTTCTGACAGGTGCGACGTTAAAATAATAACTTTAGCATTAGTATTAAGTTCAAGAATTTTCTTTGTCGCTTCAATCCCCGAAATATCAGGTAAGCCTATGTCCATTAAAATTACATCAGGGTGAGTAGTTTTGAATTTTTCTATCGCGTCCTTTCCGCTTTGGGCTTCTGAGGTAACCTCCAGACCTTCTAATTCATCAAATAGTGATTTTAAACCGACTCGCATTAGCTTATGGTCTTCTACAAGCAGAAGTTTTATTGAAGAATTTAACATAATTTTACTCCTTACGGGTTATTTTTTCTTAATTATATGGTCGACATATTTTCGTCATAACTGATTTTCGGTTATTTAAACGGAGTATTATTTTATGCGGTTACTTTTGGTTTAAAATTTGAGTAAGAATTTTAACAAAAATTTTACCTTGAAAGGAAAATAATACAAAATACGAAAAGGATAAATTTTATAAAATAAAAATTCTATAAAAAACTGGCAAAAAAAAACTGTTTGTTATAAAATATTTGGAAAATAAACACGCCCGAAAAAGGTAAACAAAAGGGATAAATATATGAAATACTCCAACTATTCAACAGTAATAATCGGCGGTGGAATCGCAGGATTATATGCCGCATTAAAAATTTCAGAAAAAAACAAAGAAGTTTTACTTATCACAAAATCAGAACTGGGGGAAAGTAATTCAAAATACGCACAAGGCGGAATGGTTGCAGTATTAAAAGATAACAAAGCCGACTCGGTTGAATCACACGTCAGCGATACAATAAAAGCAGGTGCAGGGTTAAGCGAACTTAATACTGTTAAATTTATCAGCGAAAACTCAGACAAAGTCGTAAAAGACCTGTTAAAATTTGGGGTGGAATTTGACCGTGACGAAGAAGGTAATTTTACGCTAACAAAAGAAGCCGCACACTCTGTTCGTCGAATCCTTCACGCTGACGGAGATGCCACAGGCAGAGAAATGGAAAAAGCCCTCTGTAAAGCCGTCCAAAATAACAATAATATAACAGTTTTTGAAAACACAACAGCAGTTGATCTGCTTGTAGAAAATAATACCTGTGGCGGAGTTATTATTCTAAAAGATAGCGATTATGAAACGGTTTATTCAAATAACGTAATAGTAGCCTCTGGCGGTATCGGACAGATTTACAAATACACTACAAACCCCAAAGGAGCAACAGGCGACGGAATCGCATTATGTTATAGAGCAGACGCAACTTTGCAGGATATGGAATTTGTACAGTTTCACCCGACAGCACTAGCGTTTGACGACGAAGAAAACAGGTTTTTAATAAGCGAAGCAGTCCGCGGAGAAGGTGCAAAACTCTGCGATAAATCAGGATATGAATTTATGGGCGAATACCACGAAAAACGCGAACTTGCACCTCGCGATATAGTTGCTCGCGCAAACTTTTCTCAAATGAAAAAAAATAATACCGCTCACGTTTATCTTAATGCAACAGTGATAGGAAAAGAAAAACTTCTGAAAAGATTTCCTAATATCGCAAAAAAATGCTCAGAACACGGAATTGATATCACAAAAGATTTTATCCCCGTAGCACCTGCCGCGCACTACTTTATGGGCGGAGTTAAGACAAATACAAATGGCGAAACTTCTGTCAAAAACCTTTATGCGATCGGTGAAGCCGCTTCAACAGGACTCCACGGCGCCAACCGTCTTGCAAGCAATTCGATTTTAGAATGTGTTGTCTGCGCATATTCTGTAAGTGAAAATATTGAAAATTCTACCCCGACAAAAAAAGAATACCCAATAATTAAACATTACGAAAACCAAACAACAAATAACACGGTTGACGTCAAATCCCTAAAATCAGAACTTCAAAACATAATGTGGACAGGCGTTGGGATTTACAGAAGCGAACAATCACTTAATACCGCAAAAGAAGGTTTAAATAAAATAAGTAAAGAATTTGACCGCACAGATTTTTGCAGTAAAAAAGACGAATACGAGTTAAGAAATATGCTAATTGTTTCAAAATTAATCGTTGATTCGGCACTAAACCGCAAAGAATCCCGCGGAGCACATTACCGTTTGGATTACTTAAATACAAATGAAAAATGTGAACACAGTTTGATATCAAAAAATAAAGGAGAATACAGTTTTGTTAAGTAGTTTTTATGTAGAAGACCACGTTAAATCAGCATTAAAAGAAGATATCGGATTTGGAGATGTTACAACAGAAAGTATCCTTGGAGAAGATGAAATATTTGAAGCAAAATTAGTTTCCAGATGCGAAGGTATAATCTGCGGGCTTGAAGTTTTTAAAACCGTATTTAAAGTATTATCAGACAAAGTTCAGGTTGAACTTTTATTTAAAGACGGCGATGCTATTAAAAAAAGTGATGTTTTAGCAAAAATTAAAGGTCCGGGGAAATATTTGCTCTTAGGTGAAAGGGTTGCACTTAACTATATTCAACGAATGAGCGGGATTGCAACAGAAACAAATAAATACCAAAAAGCAATCGGCGAATTAAAAGCAAAAATTGTCGATACAAGAAAGACTACACCAAACTTCAGAGCATTTGAAAAATACTCGGTAAAAGTCGGCGGAGGAGCACTCCACAGGTTTAACCTTTCAGATTGTGCAATGATCAAAGATAACCATATTCAAGTAGCAGGTTCTGTAACCAACGCGGTGAAAAAAGTTAAAGAAAACCTTTCTCACGCTCATAAAATTGAACTTGAATGCGATACAATTGAGCAAATTAAAGAAGCACTGCCACTTGGAGTCGATATCATTATGCTTGATAATATGAGTTTAGAACAGATGAAAGAAGCGGTTGAACTGATAAACGGCAGAGCAATCGTTGAAGCAAGCGGAAACGTTAAACTTGAAACAGTACGAAAAATCGCGGAATGCGGGGTTGATATAATATCTTCAAGTGCAATCGTTGCAAAAGCCCCAACACTTGATATCGCTCTTGATATGTAAAAATTATTTTTTATCAACAATAACAGGCAGTTTATAACCTTGCTGAATAACTTTTTGCATGCAATGTGTTCCGCAATATAAACCTTGTCGGCATTTTGAGCTACAGTTAGCATCAAGCTGAGCTTTAGTCGCATCATATCCGCCCGGTAAAATTTTATCGTCCCTGAATACAATAGAAAAAATATCATGCCCGAATTTGTTAGGTTTCCTATCTCCGTTCACATCCATTAGAAAGCCTATCATTGTTGAACCGTTACCTTTTACTCCAAATCGAAAATCTCTAAAGTCGTCCATACAAACAGAAGTTCCGTTCATCAAAACAAATGAAACATCGCCGCTTCCGCATCTTTCACTTGATGAATAAACCTGTCCGATAGAGTTTTTAGCATTCTGACTCCAACAACCTTTTGTTCCGTAACAAACTTTAGTAACCTTCACATAAGGCAAAAAATATGTATTAAACCATTCCTTCAACTGATTCATATTATCCGTATAAGGTAAATTACTCATTGCCCCCTCTTCATTAGCTCTAAGCATCATTTGCTGCAAAATGGAATAATTTTCTTTTAAAAGCGCAGATTCTCTATTATATTTTAATTTTGTCATCAAATTCGGAATAGTCATCGCCGCAACTACCCCGATTATGCCGAGAGTGATTAATACTTCTGCCAATGTAAAACCAATTTTTTTCATAATCCTTCCTTATTGTCAGTGTCATTGATTTTTTATATTGTCAGTATAGCTGATAATATAAAAATGGACAAGGAGTTTTTACAAAAATTTGCAAATAACTTAAAAAAAATACGTAAACAAAAACATCTTAAACAGGATGATTTCCTTGCAATAAACGGGATTTCTCGTTCAATGATTGCAATGGTTGAAACCGCTAAAACTGATATTACACTATCAAAACTAAAAATTATTGCAGATGTCTTAAACGTTGAACCCAAAGACTTACTAGACTTTGATGAAGAATAAAAATTTCACAAAAATTCACAATCTGGCAATTTTGGTGTGAAAAATACGTTTATACTCATGTAATCAATGGGGAAAACTTAATGGGAATATTATTTGTTACACTTCAAATTTTAGCCGTATGCGACTTGACTAAAGAACTACTTTTTCAAAACTAGCGCGGGTCTTTTTACGGATAACACCATCTCATTTGGAATATAAAAATCTTTTATGCCGAAATTCGCATTAACAAACACGAATTCCAAAACTTCACCATTTTTTATTTCTAATAAATCAAACGGAATTTTTAAATCAAGAGTTTCATCATAAGCCGTTTCAATACTTTTCGGAGATACCAAAACCCACATATCCCCGGGAATTGCCTTTGTAATTCTAAGTAATTGAAGCTTATCATTTCTTATTGCTACCTGAATTTCATTGTGGAATTTTTCCATTGAAATAGGTGCAATATCTTTTGTTTTATTGATAAGTCTGACAGGGGAAAGTGCTTGTTTATGACTTGCTTTTCGCAAATAAATATACATTTGGTAAGTTCGCTTGGTTAAATCGGGATTTTCTTTAATATATTTATTCATATTGAATTTTAAATAGAAATTATTCTCATCATTCCCAAATCTAATTTTATCAAACAGCTTTGACTCTCTTAAAACAGGACCGTCCGTTGTTTCAATAAAACCTGCATTATTCCATTCATCACATTCATCTGTAACAATTCTGCCATTAATTAACGGAGTAATAAGTGATTTCGGATATTTTGAAGGCTTAGCGGTCGAAATATTTGAAATCGGTTCATCCAAATACTTTGGAGTATCCAAATCAAGGTATCTGTAAATATTTTTCAAATGTGTTCTAAAAAGGAAGTCAAAAATATTATCCCGACCAGAATCATTCGGCTCGCCATACCACCAGAACCAGTCACTGCCTTCACAAATAAACAATTCTCTTAACGCTAAGCTGATATTAGGATTTAACGGTTCTCGTTTAACAAAATTTGAAAAATCCTGTCTTACGCGTTTTAAATAAGACCACGCCAAATCCTTAACAGGCTCATCAATCCAAAGCTTAAAGTTTCTATTAATCCAAGAACCTGAAGCAATTTTCGGTAAAACTTTATGCTCTTTTGTTCTATCCATATAATCACTGATTAAAACAGTTTCCAAAGTTTCATCTTCTGTTATCAGTGTATAAAGGGTTTTTAAAAATGACGCACCGTCTTCCAAATAATTTTCCCAACAATTTTCACCGTCAAGTGCGATTGTAAGCAAATGTTCTTTATCAGGAGAAGACAAAATCTTACTTTGCATAACTTTTATTCTGTCATACAAATCATTTGCGGTTGCAATAGGATTATGATTTTGATACTCAAAACCGATAAGATTTGGAATGGTTGAATCTCTGAAAATCATTTTTATATCAGCGTTTTGAGTTTTATACTTGTAAGTTTTCAACAGGTGATAAGGTTCATTAAGATAACCTTTAAAATCATGCTCAAACTCAAACCCGATAGAACTTGCCAAAATACCTTCATCAGAAACTGACCATTCAACACCTAAAGAGCTAAACATTTCAAGGGTTTTAGCACTGACACACTGTTCTGACGGCCAAACCCCGCGCGGACGCTTCCCGAAAAGTTCTTCCATTCTATCTAGCGCCATACTTGTTTGAACCTTCGCATCAAGTTCGGTTTTTAGGTTAAACAATTCATCATCAGGTGTCGAGTTTTTCCTGATAGTCTTATAATCAAGCAATATTGGTAATATCGGATGATAATAAGGACTTGTAGTCAACTCGATTTTATTTTTATCTGATAATCTTTTTAAAGTCGGTATAATTTTTCTGATAATATCACGCTGAGTTTCAATTATTGTAATTCTATCATCCAGTGTATAATTTTTACCTTTTTTGACTAACTTTTTTAATACGGAATTTGAAGTCTTAAATGACGGGTCAATCCAGGTAAGATTAAAAAGCGCCATTAAATCAGAATATTCCTGATTAGTCAAAATATCAACATCTGATGTACCATGAACCTGAATAACCTGATAAAGTCTGTGATATTCTTCATTTGGCAAAATCATTGTTTGATAATTCGTATCAAAGAAATTATTCAAAATAAAGATTTTATCTTCTCTTGTTAACTTTTCTTCAGGGGTAACCGTAAGCCTTGAATGAATATCATGAGCATCGTGATTTGCATACTCCAAAATACAATCGAGTAAAACAGGAGCAAAGTTAAAGTTAAGCTTCAATTTATCAAATTTTTTAGCCCAAAGAGCCATATCAAGATAGTCTTTAACCGCATGAAGTCTTACCCAAGGCATTAAATAATCACCATTGGCACTCAACTGATATATAGGCTGGTGCATGTGCCAATAAAACGCTATGGATAACTTTTTAGATTGACTCATCATAAATCCGGCTTAACCCTTTTGATTACATTATACCATTAAAATTCGGTTATGCAATCGGTATAAATTTTACGTATTAAAAATTCTGTCACCTGCATCACCCATGCCAGGTACAATGTAACCCTTTTCATTAAGATGACTGTCAACGGCTGCAGTTATAATTTCAATATCAGGATAATGCTTTTGAATATTTTCAATACCTTCAGGTGCTGCGATTATACAAATACATTTAATATTTTCAACAGGAATACCTTTTTGTGTATACAAATCAATTGCGGCTAAAAGAGAGTTACCTGTTGCAAGCATAGGGTCTGTTATATAAATATAGAAATTCTCAGGATTATCGGCTTCCATTGGAACCTTATTGTAATACCATACAGGTTTTAGTGTTTTTTCATCTCTATACATCCCGATATGACGAATAGTTGCCTGAGGAAGAATATCTATTGCTTCATCCGTAAAAATTAAACCTGCTCTTAAAATCGGAGAAATAATTAAGTTAATATCAGGGTTAACAGTTTTTGCCATAAACGTAGTTAAAGGAGTTGCCACTTCACGTTCTACAAGCGGTAAGTTTTTAGCGGCTTCATAAAGTAAGCATCTTGTAATTTTTCTTGTGGCAATTCTAACACCCTGACTGTCAGTATCTTTATCTCGCATTTTACATAAATTTAGCAGCACAACAGGATTATTTATTATTCTGACTTTTTCCATATTAACCATATTATCTCCTTTCAATAATTGCAAACCTAATTACAACAGCACCCACTTATTTACCTCCACTCCTGAAATTTTTCATAAACTTATTTTCAGCATCAATAATTGTATCCAAAGTTTTGTTAACATCATCCAAATCTTTATGCGCTTCAACAGGCATTACAACATTTTTCGGAACTTTACCTTCTGATGTAAATTCAAATTGACTTGATGCATGGTTAAGTGTTGTAATAATTGAATCCAATTCTTTAAATATATTATCAAACAATCCCATAACCTTACTTAATCTTGTCGGAGCTTTTGAAGCAATAATTTTATCAATCGGAAAATCCTTATCAGGAGGATAAATTTCCAAAGACTTTGACCCGCCAAGCCCTGAAGCTTCCACCGTTGCAATCGAACCGACAGGCAAAACAAAATCTTTTTGAGTGATAACAAATTTTATGTAAACCTCTGATGATATTACCTGAATTTTTTTAACATGCCCGATTTGGACACCCAAAAATTTTACGGGAGAACCGACAATCAAACCGTCAACATCTTCCATAAATATTTGGTAATTTTTGAATTGTTTTTGTGCCTTATAATGATGAAATCGCAAACCTAAAACTACAGCTGCAACAATAATTAGCCATATTACAAACTCTGCCCAGGCATATAATCTGATATTACTGTTACCAACACTCTTCATAATTTATATTATACATAAAAGTCAGGGTTATTTAAATTTATGTATTTTTGTAATAGATTTTCTTTATGTTTAACGTTATAAAATCAATAATATACGAACTGTTATCATACTTTGTGCCCGAAAAAATGAGCTATGAGATTACGGGTGAATGTAGAAAATGCGGGAAATGCTGTAATTATATGTACAGCATGGATACTTATACGGAAAAAGAGTTTAAAATCATGCAGTTTTTGTATCCCGCCTACAAAAGATTTTATATAAAAGGAAAAGATGACGAAGGAAACCTTGTTTTTGCCTGCAAACTGGTAACAAAAGACGGATTGTGTTCAGATTACAAACATCGTCTGCGAATGTGTAAAAATTATCCCGCAAAAAGAATTTCCTACCCCGGGAAACTTCACGAAGGCTGCGGATATACTGTTAATATCAAAAAATTTGACGACTATTTAAACAATGATGAAACTTTAAATTAATTAAAGAATATGTAATAAATGAAATAATTAACAAGCACGCTAATCCTAATCTTGAAACAATTATTAGGATTGCAAACGCGTTTGAAGTTAAGGTTTCCGATTTATTTATTTGATAACCAAACAGAAAATATTTCAAGCGCTTTTTTTAAATTTTCAAAGTTATTTCCATAACCTATCCTTAAAAATCCGTCGACTTCCAAGGTTTCCCCGGGCAAAATCATAACTCCTGTTTCTTTTTGCAATTCGGCACATAATTCAGTTGACGGAACGGGTAAATTATATCTTACAAACGCCGTTGTTCCGCCTTTTGGAGTTACAAGATGAACTTTCGGTTCAGCTTCTGCCCATTTTGTAATAATTTCTTTTCCAATTTTGATTTTTTCAAGGTTTCTTTTAATAATTTTGTCTTTATTTTCTATCGCAATTGTAGCAAAATAATCATCTAAAATTCCAACACTTATTGTGTTATACTCTCGTTGATGATTAATTTCATCAATAATACTTTTATTCCCTGCAATCCAACCTAGGCGCAAACCCGCAAGCGAAAAGACTTTTGACATGCTGCCTGTTGAAATCCCTTTATCATAAATATCGGCAACAGATACAGAAAAAGGATTTCCCTCATGGTTCAACCCGCGGTAAACCTCATCACATAAAATATATGCCCCTGACGATTTTGCAATTTCTACAATTTCACGCATCATATCATCAGGAATAACAGCTCCTGTAGGGTTGTTAGGATTGTTTATACAGATAAGTTTTGTATCTTTTCCCACAACTTGTCTTAAATTTTCAAGGTCAGGAAGCCAATTATCTTCTTCTTTTAAGAAAAACATTTTAACATCAGCTCCGAATGATTTTGGGATAGAATAATGCTGTTGATATGTCGGAATAACAGATACAACCTTATCTCCACGCTCAACCAAACTCATAATTACAAGCTGATTTGCTCCGATTGCACCGTGGGTTATTGTTATATTCTCGGGTTTTTGAGCTTCATACATCGTACAAATCGCGTTTTTTAACCTTTCACTGCCATGGATTGCACCATAATTAAGTTTTTTGGCAAAAAGTTCAGACAAATACTGTTCACCATTTCCCGTAATCTCAAGCAATTCATCTATAGAAAGTGATTCAACACAAGTATCGGCAAGGTCATATACTGCATCTTTCTCGTACTTGTTAAACCATTCTTCAACTTTAAACTTATCTATTTTCATACTTTTATTAAAGCGGAAACATAGATAATTTCAAATTACCTTTGAATAAATATTTCAATTTTGCCCTAAACGAAAATGCTTGAAGTGCTTTTATTATCGTTTCTTTGTCTACTCCAAGCGCAGTTAACTTCTCAACATCACAGTCAAGCCATTCAATTAAATATGTCACCGTTTTAAGGTTATAAAAACAGCAATATTTTTTGTGCGCAAATAGAAGATATTTATAAATATCATCAAACGTATAATCCAAATTTTTATTAGTTAAAATTGAACGAATAATATCAACAGTTGTTGAACTGCCGTCTGATTCAAATAACTTCACACTGTCACCAAGCATAAAATCCAAGCTCGGAAGATTTGTCACCCCGAGTGTTTTCATTGCTTCTTTTGGAACTCTCATTTTTTTGTCACGGTTATAAAAAACATCCCAAACCTGTTTGACTTTTCTGTCCAAATATTCTTTAGCAGAGGCAAACTCTTTGGTTGAACCGTATTGTGCTTTGAGGAATCTTACTTCTTCAGGAGAATTTTTATCAATCGCCATAGCTAACTTAACTGCAATATCCATAGCCTTTCTATCTGGCAGATCACAGTCCATTATCATTACCCCGAAAGGATTTGTACGGAATGAACTGATGCAAGACGCAAGACTTTGTCCATTATTAAAAGCTGTACCTAAAACAGCATTGTCTTCCGACAACATACTATTATCAAAATTTACTACAGCAGACTTTTGCATTTATAAATTCCCCTATATAATAATAAAAAATTTTTAAAGGGAAAAATTGCCATAATTTTAAAAATTATTAATCAATAAATCGACAAGCCCCGACAGATTTTGATTTTCTTGTTCCGAACATAAAATTATCATACGTAATCTCGGAGGTTGAATTATATTGCATTGTATTTCTATTTATAACCGTATTTGACATAATAATGACATCATCCGTCATTGATTGAAGATTAAACTCAATCCTGTCATTTCCGTAATAGAAAACCCTGTCTATAGGCTCTTTTTGAAGATAAATTTTCTGATATTCATCATCAAGTTTAAAAATCCTGAATTGCCGGCTTTTTGATACAAAAGAATTATCCTGATTATAAACAGTTTCTTCAAAATCGCATCTTAAAGTTTTCATCTTATTGAACTCGGGTACAAACGCATCAGCAAATACAACCATCGGGATTAAAAGTAATAATACAAGTAATAAATTTCTCATAAATCTATTATATCAATAAGTAAACTAAAGTAAATAAATTTGGCAAAGTAAATTCTTTTGTGCTATACTATTACTATATTTCAGTAGACTAGGGGAGTGTGACATGTCAGAAGATAAAGCTTTAGAAGCATTAAATGATATTGAAAATAAAGAGATTGAAGCAATCGAAACTCATACATCAGCAGAATACAGTGCAGATAATATCAGGGTTTTAGAAGGCTTGGAAGCTGTTAGGGTAAGACCGGGTATGTATATCGGTTCAACTTCTCAACGCGGCTTGCACCATTGTATTTACGAAATCGTTGATAACTCAATTGATGAATCTTTAGCAGGTTTTTGTACGGATATTCACGTAACAATCCATAAAGATAACAGTATAACAGTTGAAGATAACGGTCGCGGTATCCCTGTTGATATTAAACCTGACAGCGGAAAATCAGCTTTAGAAATCGTTCACACAGTGCTTCACGCAGGCGGTAAGTTTGGCGACGGCGGATACAAGGTATCAGGCGGTCTTCACGGCGTTGGCGCGTCAGTTGTAAACGCTTTATCAGAAAAATATGTTGTAGAAGTTTCACGTCAAGGATTTGTATGGCGTCAGGAATACATGAGAGGCGAACCTTTGGCTCCTGTTGAAAAAGGTGAACCGACAGATAAAACAGGCACAAAAACAACCTGGTGGCCTGACCCTGAGATCTTCACAGAAACCACAGAAATTGATTGTGATGTTATCGCAAACCGTTTAAGAGAAATGGCATTCTTAAACAAAGGTTTAAAAATCATCTTTTCACGCCACGACGCAGAAGAAATTGAAACTTTCCACTACGAAGGCGGTATAGGAAGTTATGTCGAATTTTTGAACAAAAATAAGACCGTTCTTCACGAAAAACCAATCTATATTGATAAAGTAGTCGGAGATTTGCAGGTTGAAGTTGCAATGCAATACACTGAATCATATACTGAAAGTGTTTTATCTTTTGCAAACAACATTAACACCCACTCAGGCGGAACCCACTTAACAGGTTTCAGAAACTCAATTACACGTGTTTTAAACGATTACGCACGTAAAAACAATATCTTAAAAGATTCTGAACAAAACCTTTCAGGTGAAGACGTTCGTGAAGGCTTAACAGCAATCGTTTCCGTTAAAATTCCAAACCCTGAATTTGAAGGACAAACAAAAGAAAAATTAGGTTCGCAAGAAGCAATGGGCGCGGTTCAAGATGCAGTTAGAGATAAATTACAAGAATGGCTTGAATTTAACCCGAAAATTGCAAAAATGATTATAGAAAAAACACTTCAAGCACAACGCGCAAGAGAAGCTGCAAGAAAAGCAAGAGAATTAACAAGACGTAAAACCGTACTTGAAAATTCAACACTACCGGGGAAACTTGCAGACTGCTCAAATCGTGAACCTGAGAAATGCGAAATCTTCCTTGTTGAGGGTGATTCTGCGGGCGGTTCTGCAAAACAAGGCAGAAACAGAATGTTCCAAGCAATTTTACCGTTAAGAGGTAAAATTCTTAACGTAGAAAAAGCAAGACTTGACAGGATTTACGGCAACAACGAAATTCAATCAATGGTTCAGGCTTTCGGTATCAAAATCAGCCGAAATGAAGAAGAAGTCGAAATTGATAAACTTCGTTATCACAAAATCATCATCATGACAGATGCTGATGTCGACGGTGCTCACATCAGAACCTTGATGTTAACGTTCTTCTTCCGTTATGCAAGACCATTAATCGAAAACGGTTACGTTTACATCGCTCAACCGCCTTTATTCAAGGTTACTCAAGGAAAAACTTCAGAATACCTGTTCAACGAACACGTTTTGGATAAAATGCTTAAAGAACGCGGTATTAAGAATTTGAGTCTTTCTGATAAAGACAAGAAAAATGTTAAAACAGGTGATGATTTATTAAGTTTAATCAAAAACATGTCAGAATTTTACCGTTCATACAACAACCCAATCTTAAACATGTTCCCTGCGGTATTTTTAAGAGGTTTGGTACGTTCTGACATCAAGTTGGAAGACTTCGACAGCCAGTCAAGAATGAACGAAATCTGCGATTACTTAAATCACTATCTGCTTGACCACGCTAAAAATTACAATATTGCAGAAGCTGAAAATTATAAAGTTGAAGTTAAATACAACCCTGAAAACTCTAAATATTCGTTCATTCTGCACTTGAACGAAGAAGAACACGTAATTTTAAACCAAAATATTATAAAGAGTTCTGAGTATAAGAAATTGAAAAACTCTTATCCGCTTATCCGCGACTTCTTAATCGAAGAATCTAACGGATTATTACTTGAAACAGATACTGAAAAATATGATATTGATTCGTTTGAAAAATTACAAAAAATCATTGACGATAGAGGTCAAAAAGGATTACAAATTCAGCGATTTAAAGGTTTAGGCGAAATGATGCCTCAGCAATTATGGGAAACTACAATGGATCCTTCAACAAGAACATTGTTAAAAGTAAATATTGAAGATGCAATGCTTTGTGACCAACTATTTGACGTACTTATGGGTGACAAAGTTGAACCGCGCCGCGATTTCATTGAAACCAATGCGGTTTATGCTACAAATATTGATACCTAGCGAATTTTGCGTAGGGTGATGCGAAGCAAACCCGTAGGATGCGAGGTTATTGTGAATGTCAGCGTAGCGTAATGAACTCTTAACCGAGCACAGCAAAATTCAAGACGCAAATATTGAAAGCGGAGGATATTCTGTTCCCCGTTTTTTTATAACTTTGACATCTGAGCTGAAACATCACGTCTTAAATAATCAAGATTTCCTTTTTCTAACACCCATTTAGTACAACTTGCACCGTTTAAATTGCTTTTATCTTTATACTTACAAAGATGTCGTCCATATTTTGCCAACGCATTATTGGGTGATAAAGGAACAATCCCATTTGTCGTAATATGAAATCTAAAAAAATCAACTCCCGCTTGGTTAGGCATATTGCTGCCATTAATATCTACAAGAAGAGCCCCGCAAATTCCATTGTCATCACATTTTCCATTACTCCAAAAAGCTAAAGATGAACCTTCTATGAGCCTGCATCTTGCATACTTGGAATGTATATCCGGATTCCATGCCCAAATTGTCTTACCGTCAAGAGCCTTATATTGATTGTTTGAAAAACAACCTGCTTTCTCCCCGCAATCCTCACTAATTTTCATATATGGCTTAAACATTAAGTATAATTTTAATGCAGATTCCATTGAATTTTCCTGCGGGCCAATATCCCAGCCTTCAATTTCACCATTTTCTGCAACAGATAACTTATACGCCTGCGATAAAATAGAATATGTTCTTTTCAATTGATTGACAATAACTTTTTCTCTATATGCGCTCATTAACGTAGGAATTGTCATAGCTGCAACAACACCGATTATGCCTAAAGTTATTAACACCTCAGATAATGTAAAACATTTTGTCTTATTTGTCATATTCTCTCCTTAAAAATATGCTTAACCGTCATAATTATATGATTATTAGTCTAAAAAGTCAAACAGAATAAAGACCAATAATCCATTATCTAAAATTTATCATGCCTGTATTATATAACTGAGGTAAATATGGAAACATTAAAAACAAAACTCGGACAACGTATAAAATATTTGAGAAAATCAAAAAATATAACTCAGGAAAAACTTGCAGAAATTACAAATATGGATATTACAAGTCTTAGCAAAATTGAAACAGGAAAAAACTATCCGCAGCCTGAAACTGTTGAAAAAATCGCAAATGCTCTTAATGTTGAAATTAGCCAAATTTTTTCATTCAAGAAAATACTATCAAAAGATGATTATATAAATGCAATTAAGAAAAATATAGAATTTATAGCAGATAACGAAGAGAAATTACAAATTTTATATAAATTTTCAGAATTATTAATTTAAAAAAATAGTGGCGGGATTTTCAATCCCGCCCCAGCCTTAATAATTTTTATTTATTCTTCATCTTCGTCTTTTTTTATTTGCTTAACGACCATTTGAGCCATTTCTTTTGCGATGACTTTTTGAGTATCCTTTGGACAATTTTGAAGCATATTCATTGCAGTTCTTAGGGTAGTATCAATATCGTACCAGCGGCCGCGTCTGTTATCATCAAGACCTGAACCGACAGCTGAAATTATATCATCTACGGCTTCAAATTTTTCATCTTCGATATTGTGTTCAATAATAATTTTAATCAAATTTAAAGCAACACGAATTTGAGTTTGATCATCTGTTTCTTCTAAAGTTTTAACAGCTTCTGACAGTACAGGGTCTTTGTCATACCAGCGTCTGTATTGGTTTGAATACTCTTCTTTCATCTTTTTCTCTCCTTTTTTATTATAAATTATCTTTCAATATTTTCGTTTATGGTCCCTGAATCAGGTTTAGGGTACCGGTTTATTTACCCCTAACCCTGCTTGAACGTAACTCCTTTAGTGCCTTTCGGGTATTCCCAATGAAGTGAGTGTTTCTCGCAAGCCACACGGCAGGCGCCGCATTCAAGACAGTTTTCGTAATTCACTATAAGTTCCTGCTTTTCTTCGTTCCACTCGTAAACCCCCGCAGGACAAATATATGTACAACATTTGCTCACACAGAGTTTGCAATCTTCGTTATTCGGAACCAAATGAGATTCCGTATCAGGTGAGTATTTTAAGGTATATAATTTTTTATCTATATTCATACTAAAATACTCCATACTAATTTTATTATCGCAAAAATATCTTTAAACAGTTCGATTATGCCTCTGTCTGTAAAAAGGCTTTTTATAAACTTCCAATAATTCTCGCGTTTCGGAACACCGTCAGCTGATGTAAACATCTCAAAAAACGCGTTAACTTTTTTCAAATAATATTCAAGAAATGCTTTTTTTCTAACATGCATAACATCAAACAAATCTTTATATGTTTTCATATCTTTTATAATGAAAGAATTATTGAGTTTTTTCTCATAAATAGACAACGATTTTTTGGAAAAATCTTTTTTATTGAGAGCTTCAACTGCGGCTTCTCCTGCAAGTTTTCCGCTTATAAGGGCTAGATTGGTACCTTCCCAGTGAAGGTTATTAACAAGCATTGCAGCATCCCCGATAACCATAACTCCGTCAGATACAAGCTGAGGAATTTTTTTATAACCGCCTTCCGGAATCATATGAGCCGAATATTCTTTTAAAGTACCACCTTCAATTAAAGGAGCAATTTTCGGATGAGTTTTCAGCTGTTCCAAAAGCTCAAAAGGTCTGTAATTCGCTTTGACAAGTTCATCAAGCGTAACCCCTAAACCGATTGTCACAGAATCCATATTTGTATACATAAACCCTAACCCGAGCATTCCGAGCATCGGTCCGCCGAAGATTTCAACAATCGAACCTTCACCGTCTTTTATATTAAATCTTTGATTAATCAAATCTTTATCAAGTTTTATAACCTCTTTAACAGAAAGAGCAACATCTTTAGTTTGAATATCTTTTCTCAAACCGATTTGACGAGCTAAAAGAGAGTTCACTCCGTCAGCCAAAACCACGATATCGGCAAAATAGTCTTCTAGTTCTGTTTTCACACCGATAACTTTACCGTTTTCAACTATAAGCTCGCGAACAACGGTTTCTTCAACAAGATAAGCACCTGCTTTTTTAGCCTCCTCTGCCATCCAACGGTCAAATTTTGCACGAATAACAGAATAACTCCCGTTATCATCTTTTTTATAAGAAATCGTCGTAGAATCGTTTTCACCTAAAATTGCGAAATTATGTTCAACAGTACGTCTTTCTAATGGAGCCTCGGTTTCAAAATTCGGAAAAAGTTCTTTAACAGAATGTGTGTAAATTGCACCACCAAAAACATTTTTACTACCGGCAAAAAGTCCGCGCTCAATAATTACAACTTCTTTACCGGCTCTTGCTAAAGTTATCCCGCACGCAACTCCGGCAGGTCCCCCACCAACAACTATTACATCAATTTTTTTATCTCGATTTATCATAAAACTCCTCTTAATCTTGATTATACAATAAAACCCCTATCCTGTAAATGACCGTAAAGAGTAAGATTTAAAACTCAATATTTTGTACTATTGAACTTTAAGAATATGTGTAGTTTAATGTTATTGAGTCAGGCACTTAGGAATAGTTATTATGTTGGAAATTACAAAAACTCAAGACGACGGTTCATTACAAAAACTTAATCTTAACGAAGCTGTTTCAGGTTCCTGGTTTAACCTGATTAACCCAAGCCGCGAAGAAATTCAACAGGTTTCTTTGGTATTAGGATTAGATGAAAGTTTCTTAAATAACTCACTGGACGCAGACGAGTTATCACGTATGGATTTTGAGGACGGAAACCTCTTAATCATTACAAACGTGCCTGTTATGGACGAAGAAGGTAACTTTGATACTTTACCGTTAGGTTTGATTTTTACGCCTGAAAGTATTATCACCGTTTGTTCTCACGAAAACAAAATTATTAATTCGTTTAACGCAGATACTGCTAAATTCTTTGATACAAGACACAAAGCAAACTTTATGTTAAACATTTTGTTCCGTGCCGCAAAATTCTATCTGCGCTACTTAAATATTATCAACAAGCAAACTGAAAGCATTGAAGATTCACTGAAAAAAACCACACACAACAAAGCATTGTTTCAATTAATGGAAATCCAAAAGTCTTTAGTATACTTTACAACGGCATTAAAAGACAATCAACTTGTATTACAAAAGCTTTTGAGAATGGTTAACGCCCAATCACTTCAGCAAATTCTGAAATTTACCGAAGATGATATTGATATGCTTGAAGACGTAATTATTGAAAACAAACAGGCAGCAGAAATGGTTGAAATGCACAGAACAATTTTAGAAAGTATGATGGATTGTATGGCTTCAATCATCAATAACAACCTTAACCTTGTGATGAAATTCTTAGCAGCAATTACAATTATCATGTCAATCCCGACAATGATAGGTAGCTTCTGGGGAATGAATGTTCCTATGCCGTTTGGAAATAATCACCTCGGATTTCCGATTGTAATCTCAATTTCTATTGTTGCAACATGTATTGCGGCATTTTTCTTTAACCGAAAAGGTATGATGTAGGGGGTAAATGTATTCTTAAACTCTCTTCGGGAGAGAGGGCAGGATGAGGGTCTGATTTTTAATGTTAACGACAATATTAGCACTTTTAATAAGAATTATCTCAAACCCTCTTGCTAATCTAGTGCAAAAAATTCAATCAGAAAAACATAACGCAGTTTTAATTAATACATATTCGTATTTTTTCTTGAGTTTAGCCTGTATCGCACCTACTATAATGAATAATTGGAGCGGATACGGACTAAATTTTTGGCTTTACGCACTTTTGGCAGGAATTTTATGTACACTCGGTTCGATTTGTCTTATAAAAGCACTACAAATCGGCGAAATGTCCATACTTGGACCGATAAACTCATACAAATGCATTGTCGGACTTGTAATCGGCTACTTTTTACTTGGCGAAATTCCGTCTATATACGGGATTTTAGGGATTTTGCTTATAATCTTCGGAAGCTGGTTTATTTTTGATACCGTTAATGAAGGGTTCAGTTTCAAGCTATTATTGAGAAAAGACATAATTTTAAGATTTTGCGCATTATTTTTTACAGGATGCGAAGCAGTCGTTTTAAAAAAGATAATTTTAATATCTTCAGTCGGCGAGTCCTTCATCCTATGGTGCTTTACGGGATTTTTATTTTCGATACTTTTGCTTATAGTTTTCCGCGTCAAACCCGAACGAATTTCAGGAAAAGATTTATCTAACTGCGCAGAAATTGCCGCTTGTCTTGGCTTAATGCAATTATCGACAAACTTCGTTTTTGAACGAATGAATGTCGGACTATCACTGGCGCTATTCCAACTGTCAAGCGTAATTGCAGTAATCTTTGGTTACAAAGTGTTTAAAGAAGAACATTTTCTAAAAAAACTCACAGGTTCGATTATTATGATTATTGGAAGCTGCATGATTTTACTGTTAAAGTAATTAATACTGATAGACCCTGAATCAAGTTCAGGGTGACAAAATAAATATGCGCAAGGATATGCAACACGCGCAAACTTTGTGTGTTTGAGTTATAATTAAATTCAAAAGAAGGGATGTTATGCAAAAAAAAGGTTTATTTATCACATTTGAAGGTGCAGACGGTTGCGGAAAAACCACTCAATTAAAGTTATTAAAAGATTATCTTGAATCTAAAGGATACGAAGTAGTTACCACCAGAGAACCCGGTGGAAAAGGCTTAGGCGAAACAATTCGTGAAATCTTATTAAACTATGACGGAGAAGTTTCAAACCGTTGTGAATCGTTTTTATTTCTGGCAGACCGCGCCCAAAATATTGATATAATCGTAAATCCCGCTGTTAATCAAGGTAAAATCGTGCTTTGCGACAGACATACAGACTCATCCGTTGCCTACCAGGGCTATGGCAGAGGATTAGATATTGAAGAAATTAAAACCCTTAACAACCTTGCAACAGGGGGGAGAAAACCTGATTTAACCCTTGTTTTTGATGTTGATATCCAAACCTCAATGGCACGTGTTGGAAGTGAAAAAGACCGTATGGAAAGCGCAGGACAAGAATTTTTCAACCGCGTAAGAAACGGCTACTTAGAACTTGCCAAACAAGAACCTGACAGGATTAAAGTTATTGATTCGACAAAATCAATAGAAGAGGTTCAAAAATCGGTTATCGCAATTATTTCAAAACTTATTTAAAATCAGCCACAAATTCCTGGTTAGAGTATGTTGGCTCGTAATTTTTCATATCCCACGGAGTTATTCCTGACGATAGAAAATCTTCATCAGCACCTTTTGTATCTCCGACTTTCAATTTTGCAAACCCGCGTTCTGCGTATAAAGGTTTTAACTGTTCGCCAAATTTTTCTCTATCAGCTTCCGCATAAGAAATTATCGGATTATAACTGTCTATCGCGCTTTGGTATTCCTGCATCAAGTACAAAATATATGCCCTGTCACTTGATACATAAAACTGATTATCGGTATCTTTCTCATCAAGCGAAGTCAATAAATCGCTGTAATCCTGCAAAATACCTTCTGTTATATTATGTTCGATTCTGAATATTGATTTAATCCACAAAAGCTGTGACATCTGCAATACAGAAGCATTTTTCTTTGTCGAATATTCGTTAAATAAATCTACTGCTTCATTAGGGGTAGATAAAACCCGTTTCAAATACAACAAATTTGCAAGCCTTACCAAATCTTCTTTGTAAAACTTTTTACCCGTAAAATCTAAAACCGTTTTATAATCCTCCAGCGCGCCTTCATAATCTTTTTGTCTAAATTTTGCATAAGCACGCATGTCATAAATCTTTTCACTTTTCGGATACAGTGTAAAATAAAGTTTTGAAAGCCCTACAGCTTGAGAAAATCTCTTACCCTTTGTAATATCATGCTTTATCGCGGCTTTTATCAAAAACGACGGCATAAAACATAATATTATAACAACAAAAAGCGCTGCAGCCTTTGAAAAATATATACTTATAAATTCGTCAGATTTTTCTTTAGGAATACTTGGTCTGAAATCAATTACTTCATATTTGCCAAAAGCTTTAACCAACTGTCTGCTAAAAATACACGAAAAAACAATACGACAAACACTGACAATCATAATCCACAAAAATTCAAACCAAAGAACACTCCATATTGAAAATTTCACATGAATAAAGATTAAATATAAAATAATCGGAGTTAAGAAATAAACGCGTTTTAAAATTTTATCCAACTCAAAACGAAATTCCAGCATTTTTCCTGCATTTTTCTTTGGAATCGTTGTTCTATATAAGCACCCTGCGTTTTTAAATAAACAGTAATTCCTAAAAACAGAATTTCCTGACTTATCAACATAATACAATAACGGATTAGAAATAACTCTTACAGCTTTTAAAAACTCTTTTAACATACCTTCTTAAACCAAGCTTGAACCTGAAACTAACTCTCTTTCAAAATTATAAACATCTGTTGAAATACGAAGATTTTCTTTAATATCAATAACATCCATATCTCTAAATTTATAGATAACATTAACTTTTTCAGGATTATTTGCCTGCTCTTTTGCTAAAATTGCTCCCAAAATAGCCTCTAAATGCGACATTGGCATCATATTAACCGGAATATCCTCAAATCCCCACTCGTATTTCATTGCCTGCTGTAAAAATTTACAATCCGCAGGCGAACGGTCTTTATAACAAGAGTTTAAATGTAAACTCTGTCTTGTCATATAAATATCAAAACGATTTACGGTAATCCCGCGTGAAGCAAGCTCCTTAAAATATTCCGTTCCGCGCCCTGAATGCCTTTGCGTCCAGTTATCACGGTTTGGCATATTTTTATTCGTTGCAACAGGCTGGTAAGGTTTTGATAAAACCCTCCACTTTCCGTCAAGCATTGTTCTATCTGATGGTACTGATACACAAATCTTTGAATTTTTTAATGATGAAAAATTCTCAAAAAAGAAAATTATATCATTCATCTTATAAAGTTTATCAATAAGAATTATCTTGTTATTCTCATCAATTACGGCAACGCCTGAGTCCATACTTGAACCTGCTGCCAATGATAAACCTATATAATAATTCATAAAAATTATCTCCTAATTCATTAATTTTGTTGTAATTAATGGACCGTCTTCTGTTGCAATAACCGTATGTTCAAAGTGCGCCGAAGGTTTTCCGTCTTTTGTGCTGACTGTCCAATTATCATCAGCCACAACAACATCGTCACAACCCAAATTCAACATAGGTTCAATAGCAATAGCAGTATTTGCACGGATTAAAGTATTATCACCAACACTATAGTTAAACAGGAACGGATCTTCATGCATTTGATGCCCAACACCGTGTCCGCCGTATTGTCTTACAATTCCGTAACCTTCACGAACAGCAACTGCCTCAATCGCTTTTGAAATATCATCCAAAACATTACCCGGGCGCATCTGTTCAATCCCTGCATACAATGATTCTTCGGTAACTTTCATCAATTTATCAACATCATCAGAAACCTTACCCACACGATATGACCAGGCACTGTCACCGACCATACCGCCATATGTTGCACCAACATCAATCGCTATTATATCGCCTTCTTTTAATATAACATTTTCAGAAGGAATACCGTGTACAACCTGCTCGTTAATTGATGTACAAATACATGCCGGGAACCCGTTATACCCTAAAAATGTTGGTATAGCACGATTTTCTTTAATTATTTGCATTGCAATATTATCTAATTCTTTTGTAGAAATTCCGGGTTCTACAACCTCTTTCATTTTCTGGTGAACAAGAGCAACAATGTGTCCTGCATGACGCATTCTCTTAATTTCTTCCCGTGATTTTTTATTTATCATAATAACTTTTCCCTACCCTTACCTGTATTTTAGCATAAACCCCGACAATAAATCAAATATTTACACTCCCTGCGGCTTGAAATCCTAAATGACTTGATATACAATTATTTTGTTAAGAGAAGGTTTAATAAATGAATATTACTGAGAGAAAAAACGAATTTATAAATATAGAAAGGAGCAGTACCGTGAAAAAAGAACTTATTTTTCTTGGACCTCCTGCTTGCGGAAAAGGTACTCAAACCGCTAAATTAGCAGAATTTTTAGGATTACCTCACATTGATACAGGCTCACTTTTAAGAGCAGAAATTGCAAAAGAATCACCTAACGGCATTATTGCAAAATCTTTCATTGATAAAGGCAATCTTGTACCTGTAGAACTTGTCGGTTCAATAATAAAAGACAGATTAGCGCAAGATGACTGCAAAGAAGGTTATATCTTAGACGGATACCCGAGAAGCATCGCTCAGGCTGATATGTTGGAAAATATCAATTCAGAAATTAACGGAGATGTAAAAGCTGATTTTAGAGCAATTTATTTTGACTTAAACCATGATGTATTGATTTCAAGAATTGTTAATCGTCGTTCTTGCCCTGTTTGCGGTGAAATTTATAACCTTAAATACAAACCTTCAAAAGTTGAAGGAGTTTGCGATAAATGCGGCGGAAAACTTATACAACGCAAAGACGACAACGAAGAAATTGCAGAAGCAAGATTTGAAACATACTTCAATGAAACCGCTCCGTTAATTGAATATTATACAAAAAGGGGTAAGTTACACACCCTAAATGCTGACGGTTCAATTGATGAAGTTTGGGAAAGACTTTTAGAAGTTATTAAGTAAAATGAAATTTATAAAAAGTCCTCTGATAAATCTATCAGGGGATTTTTGTATTATACATTGGCATTTACTATTTACCCCTTGCGGGATGAATCAACATGGATAGATTCTGACTTTCGTCAGAATGACATTTACCCCCCGGGCACCGACCCGGAGTCTATCAATGTCGATGCGAATCTTTGCAAATTACATCAGCACTTTATATATTTACCCCTTTACCCCTACCCTCTTTACATATTTGATATACCAAAAAATATTGCTATAATAAAAATATGACAGAAATTGACAAATCCGCTATAAATGAGTTGAAGCAAAGAGTTAAACAAAAACTTGACGAAACAGAGTTATACACTTTTAAAGGTACTGTATCAAAGCTTTTGGGGTTAACTGTTGAAGTTAAGTTACCGGGATTGAAAATCGGTGACTTATGCTATATCGAAAACTTTCAAGGCGAGCAAAAACCTGCCGAAGTTGCTGCATTTAAAGGCGAAGTCGCTCAATTATCACTGTTACTTGACGGAAGCGGAATAGGTCAAGGAAGTCTTGTAACAACAACAAGACGCCCGATAACGATTCCTATTGGAGATTTTTTACTGGGACGACTTATTGACCCTTTAGGAAACCCTATTGACGGCAAACCTCTTGACACAACAGGTGCGACCTGGCGCCCGATTGACGGACCGCCTCCCGGACCGTTTGAAAGACCGATTATCACCGAACAATTTTCAACAGGAGTCCGTGCAATTGACGGATGCATGACAATGGGTTGCGGACAGCGTTTAGGATTATTCGCAGGTTCTGGGGTTGGTAAAAGTACACTCTTAGGTATGATTGCAAGAAATTCTGACGCTGATGTTAACGTTGTTGCACTAATCGGAGAACGTGGTCGTGAGGTCAAAGAGTTTGTTGAAGATGCTTTAGGAGAACTCGGCATGGCAAAATCCGTTTTAGTATGTTCAACAGGCGACCAACCGCCATTAATTCGTCAAAAAGCGCTTTTAACAGCAACCGCTGTTTGTGAATATTTTAGAGATCAGGGTAAAAAAGTTTTCTTAATGACAGATACCGTAACCCGTTGTGCGATGGCTGGTCGTGAAGTCGGTTTGTCTTTAGGTGAACCGCCAACGATGAAAGGGTATCCGCCGTCAATATTTTCTTGGCTTCAAAAAGTTTTAGAGCGCGCAGGAAACAGTCCGCGAGGTTCTATCACCGCACTTTACACCGTTCTTATGGAAGGTGATGATATTTCCGATCCGATTGTTGATATTGTGCGTGGTATTGTTGACGGTCACATTTTCTTATCAAGAAAAGTTGCTGAATCAAACCATTACCCTGCAATTGATGTTCTTGGTTCAATTTCCCGTTTGATGAGTGCTATAGCCTCCCCTGAACATAAGCAGGCGGCAGGAAAATTAAGAACAATTATGTCAATGTACCGCGAAAACAAAGATTTAATCGATGTTGGTATGTATCAGCCGGGTTCTAACCCAAAACTTGACACCGCAATTGAGATGATGCCAAAAGTTAACGCATTCTTACAGCAAAGAACATCAGATAGTGTTACCATGGAAGGTACAATAAACCAGCTTATTGAAATGATGGAAGGCGTTGATATTTAGCTTATTTTAACTAAAAGTTTTTTCGCCGGGTAATATTCCGGTAAAAGTTCTAAACAAGCATCCAGTGCTTTTTTACAGCCGATTTTATCTTTTTCGTTATGATAGCGGATATACGCCAACAAATAATGCAATTCGGGATCTTGATAAAACTCACTTTTTGCCTTGTCTAAGAAAAACATTGAAGCATTCATTATATTGTTTGCCCAGAAAACTCTGCCCAAAAATTTGTAACATTCAGGGTTATAATATGCAAGAAAATCTGCGTATCTGATAATTTTTTCTATATAATCACTCTTACAATAAGTAATCAGTATATTTATATCAATTTCAAGAAAATTTCTTACCTCAAAATACGTAGGGTATGAATGTATATCACCACGAATAAGCTGTATTAATAATAAACCCCAATTAGCCCTGATATTTTCATCTTTCGCTTTTAAAAACAATTCTTGAGCTTTATCAAGCTTATCCATAACAATATAACAATACGCCGCTTCCGTATAATAACCGTTTTCTTCAAAAAACGACTTACAGCCCTTGAATTTTCCGCGCAGAAAGTCGTTTTTTACTTTTTCATATTTACTTGACGACATTAAACCTTTCCTATAAGTTTAAATCACCCATAACAGACTTCATCATCATTGTTTGAATAACTTCAGGAGATAAATTCTTACTTCCTGATTCTGTCATATACGGAAGAAAATCTGCCATACTGTCTTTTGATGAATCTGAGTTTCCGCCTAAAAGCATGTGAAGCTCTTCGTATTCCTGTTTACTTTTTATATATTCAGGGTCTTTAGATAATGCGTCTAATTCTTTTTGCGGAATCTCGTATGCTAATTTTATTAACTCAGAATCAGATTTTTGATTATCAAAATTCTTAATATCTTTCAAATCTCTCAAATCTTTTGCTTTATCTTCCTGACCTGATTTGTTGTTATTAATTGTATCTTGAATTTTCTTCAATTGAAGTTGTTTATATTCTTTGTTCAATTGAGGTGATAAACCGTTACCGTACGGTGCATTTATAAATTTATCAAGCTCTTCATCCTGTTTACCAAACGGTAATGTAATCTTACCTTTTTTATCTTTTGAGTTAGGATCGTTAGAATTGTTGTTATCATCATTATTATCTTCATCAGCAGCATTAGGTGATAATTCTTGTTTCAATGCCGCAAAGTTTCTTCTTACCAAAGTTTCAGGGTCAACAGGTGTAAGATTTGTTGCAGGAATATTAGCATACGGATAAACAAGTTCAGGTTCATTAACATTCGGATAACATTTTTCGTCAGCATTACCCATAATACAATTACGTCCGTTTGTTGCATATTTTACAATCATAGGATTATCGTTTAGCGCGATAACTCTTTCATAAGCCTTAACAGCATTATCCATATCACTTACTTTTGTATAACACATTGCAAGATAGTAAAAACCTAAAGTATCGTTAGGGTGCATTCTCACATAAGAAGTACATTCCTGCAAACATCCCGCAAAATCGCTTCTTCTGTATTTTTCAACAATACTGTTAAAAGAAGGATTCGGATAGAATGACGGTCCTTCTAACCAACCCGGTTCACTGTTTGGATCAGAGTAAACATTTCTTGAAGATTCACGAAGAGTTTGATTTCTTGTCTTTGGAACATCTACAGATGATGTTGCACTTGAAAAATCCGGCAGACTTTCAGGTGTAGTCTTTGCAGATGATTTTGAATTGCGAGGCATTAAAATATCATTCATAACCTGTTCTCTTTCATCCGCTGATTGCGGATTAACATCATCATAAAGATTATAATTTTTTAACGGGTTTGTAAAAGCATATACCATTGGTGACATTGTGCTTACTACCATCATTGCAGCCATTACTAAGCCAAATCTTTTTTTCATTATTCTATCCTCTTTGTGATTTCATTTATAAAAATATCTTATTTCTCAACGCTATTATATGATATTATGGTTTTCACGTCATAATACAAACGGACGATATTATTATAAATTTTTTGCAAATTTACAACCACAGTAATTTTGTCGATATAAATTTAAAGATTTAGAAATATTGTTTGTCTTCAAAAATCCGTCATTTTTTCTAAAATTCAGAGAAAAATATTCAAGTCCGTAATCTGCTGCAATTTTTTCACCGATTGAAGTTAATTTTTCATAGTTTTTATGCGGACTTATAACCATAGATGTTGTAAATTCTTTTATTCCAAGCTTTTTGGCGAGTTTTGCCGCAGATTCAAGGCGCAGGTAAAAACATTTATCACATCTTGCACCCTTTTCAGGTTCATTTTCAAACCCTTTTACATAATCATAGTAAACTTCGGGTTCATAATCTCCTTCAATAAGTTCACAGTCAAAATGCTTACATAAAACTCTTTGAGCCTCCAAGCGTTTTTGATATTCTTCAACAGGATAAATATTAGGGTTGTAAAAATAAACAACGACCGAATATCCCATATCTTTTAATAAAGATATGGGATACCCTGAACATATCGCGCAACATGCATGAAGCAATATTGTTTTTTTAGAATAATCCTTTTGGTTTTGCTCCATGTTTTATTACCCATTTTTTCAAATCATGATAACCTTGAATACCCATTTCAAAATCATCACCCATTTTCATGGAAGGTGTTCCGATTTGTTTGTTAGCAACAGCATAATCAATATCTTTTAAAATAATATCCATTACAGCTTTTGAATGAGCATCTTTTTTCAACTTATCCATATCAAGACCGAAATCTGAGCCTTCAAGAAGTTCAACAACTTCATCTTCTGTAGCAGGTTTTTTCTCAAAGAACAATGAGTTTACTTCCCAGAACTTACCCTGCATATGAGCAGCTTCGGCGTATTGTGCCATTGTACAAGAACCATGGTGAAATTCTTGTTGAAGATACTTGTTACATTGAGTATCTAGCGGCATAGAATGGTGTTCTATACGAAGGTTAGAAAATTCTGTCACAAGCTTGTGTAACATAACATTACCTGTTGAACACATCGGACACATGTAATCGGAATAAATCTCTAAAACAACGGCGTCTTTCGCATCAGACCCTAAAACATTACCCTTAACAGCATATTTATTTTGAGTAGTTTTAATAAATTCACCATATTCTCTTGCAAACTTTAATGCAGGAGAGAATTTTGCACTGGTAAATGTCCAGCCTAAAAATCCGCAAGCACAAAGCATGACAACAACAAATGCAATTCTGTAAGGTAACGGTTTCAATGCGTCAAGAAAATCTTTCCAACTTTGTTTAACAGCTCCTACAAATCCGCCTTCAAGTCCCCAAACGGCAGTAATACCGATTAGTAAATTTAAAACATAAGTAACGGCGCACATTATACATAATTTTTTTATTTCAAATAAACTTACACATAACAATACCATTGATATAATAAATGAAATTAAACCAAGTGAAGCAATATAATGAAATTTATTTTTAAATACTTCTAAAAATTTTAGCAATTTAAAATTCTTTAATTTATCGGCAGCCAAAAGCATTAAGATAAACGAATACAAGAACAATCCCCAACAAGCAAGCGGAACACCAAGGAATTGTGATTCGGTTGTTTTTGCAACACCGTCGCAATCAATAAAATTATTAATCGAACAAAAACTTCCCAGATATAATTGGTCAAAATTAGCTTCATAATAAATATATGCTAAATCAATTGTAACACCTAATGCTACAGCTAACAAAATTAATATAATAACGGTTTTCCAATAATTTAACTTGCTATTTTCCATAAATTCTCCCTTTCTCATTCAATTTACTATTATAATACATTTTCAAGGAAAATTAATCAACCGACTTAATATTTAGTCCGTTAAATATTAATCATGAAGTTTCATGAAGCCAAACGCCGCTATTTTATTGACGATTTCCGAAACAAAATGTTGTAATAATACAATACTTTACGGTCATATGTATTACAACTATCTCAATTTATTTCTGCGCAACAATATGAGAACCTGACATTAGAGAAAGTGAGGTTTTATGTAAAAAGATTTAACTAGAAATATAATTAGCAAAATTTAAAATTAAATAGAACAATAAAAACCCGTAATTACTTATAATTTACGGAATAAAACTTTTGAAGTTTTCACATAGGACTATTTAAAAGAATAACTACAAAAATATAAAATAAAAAATAGAAAATAGAACAAACAAGACCTATCCAAAATAAATTATTATATATCTGTTCTACAATTTTATTCTTTATTTGAATCTTTATTATAAATTTTCTATGACATATTTTGACAATTAATATTTCAACTCCTAACAAAATAAATATTAATACAATTAAATTGGCAAAAACATCAAACAAAAAATATAAATCAATATGTTTTAATATAAAATCAAACCAATTTAAATCAAATATGAATAATAAAAAATATAATAATATAATATTTCCCAATAAAGATAAAATGTTAGTGCATATATATTTTTGAATTTTCATGTATATCAATTTAACACAAAGGAGAAAGTAATGAAACAAAACAATATCTTTTTTAATGAATTAAAAAATCAAGAGAAAATTTACAAAAAGATATTATTGCTAAAAAAGTTGTTCAAAAAATGAAAGCGGGAGAGT
>CAMDYM010000017.1 GCA_945910425.1 uncultured Candidatus Melainabacteria bacterium
GTATTTTACAAACAAAGTAATTACAATTTAACAGGAGAATACTAATGAATATCGATAATGAAACTCAATATCATAGTAACCGTTATTCAGACAGTAAAGGTACAGGTGTATTAAGCACCTTAGTATTTGCTGTTGTTGTTACGGTAATTATGTTTATTATCGCCTATTTTAAAGGCTTTTAACTTGGAAAAGGCGCGCGGAAAAAATTTCCGCGCGCCTTACAATAATTATTTCATATCCTCTATAGGAATATCTGTTATTATCATTCTTTCCATATAATCATTATTTATTTGGCGAATTTCCTGACCTATTTTGGAAATCTCTTCATTTGAATTAAACATATATTTTTTCACATAACGCATTACAACAATCCCTTTTTTAGGATGTTTTTGATACTTACAGATATTATAAGCAAAAAAGTTTCCGTCACGTTCTATACCGTTTTCCAGATAACTTATCAGTGCAACACTTTGCTTTTTATTTTGGATAAACTTTAACAGAACACATTTTTCATTATCTTCAATTCGTTTATCTTCGTCTTGCGCATATTTTAACGGGTTTGAAATCTCGGGATAATAAAAGACATCTATTTTACTTGTCCAACTTTCAGGTGATTCATTTTCTTTATAATATTGATTTTCTGATTTAGGTTTATAGATATAATCACCAAAATGAATGCTTTCTGCCAAAACATTTACTCTCAATAAAACAATTATTATCAATAAAAAGCAACTATAAAATATAATTTTTCGCATATACAACTTCTCCGATTAACACTATTTAAGCCTAAACAAATAAAGTTAAAATCAGTTAATCGGGGTTAGCTTACTCGGCAATAGATTTAATTTTCGGAGCGAAGTCGGCTGATAAAATGTTCTAATCTGCCTATTGCAATTTTCAAATTTTCAAGAGAATAAGCATAAGAAATTCTCAAAAACCCTTCCCCGCAATCACCAAAAGCAGTACCCGGAACAAGCGCTACTTTTTCTTCCTGCAAAAATTTTGTCGCAAATTCTTCACTTGTCATACCAAACTCTTTTATGCAAGGGAAAACATAAAAAGCACCATATGGTTCAAAACAGCTTAACCCCATTTTTTTAAATGCATCCATTAAAAATCTTCGACGCTGATTATACGCCTGACGCATTTTTATAACATCTTCATCTCCTGTTTTTAGGGCTTCAACTGCCGCGTATTGGCTAGTTGTCGGGGCACACATTATTGCAAACTGGTGAATTTTTGTCATTTGCTGAATCAATTCTTTTGGCGCACAAGCATACCCCAAACGCCAGCCTGTCATCGCGTAAGATTTTGAAAAACCATTAATCAAAATTGTGCGTTCTTTCATTCCGTCAAGTTCAGCTATTGAAACATGCTTACCCTTATAAGTTAATTCCGAATAAATCTCATCAGACATTACAAGAATATCTTTTTCTTTAATGACTTTGGCGATTTTTTCCAAATCTTCACGCTCCATAATCGCGCCTGTCGGATTATTCGGATAAGGTAGAATAAGCACTTTTGTTTTATCTGTAATCGCTGATAAAAGTTCATCAGCGGTTAATCTAAATTCATTCTCAGCCTTCAAATCGATAATAACAGGCTTTGCGCCCGCTAATATCGCACAAGGTTCGTACGAAACGTATGATGGTTGAGGAATAATCACTTCATCCCCGGGATTTATAACAGCACGAAGTCCGATATCAATCGCCTCTGAGCCACCAACTGTAACAAGAATTTCATTTTCAGGGTTGTAATTTAATTCAAAATGTCTTTTTAAGTATTTAGAAATTTCAAACCTTAAATCTTTTAAACCCGCATTTGAAGTATAAAAAGTTTTACCGCGTTCAAGTGCGTAAATACCTTCTTCTCTTATATGCCACGGGGTATCAAAATCAGGTTCACCGACACCAAGGGAGATTGCATCTTTCATCTCGCTTACGATATCAAAAAATTTTCTTATACCTGAGGGTTTTATATTTATAACACTGTCGGAAAGAAATTTCCTCATGGGGTAATAACCTCTCTTTCATCCTTATCTTCTTTGTTTAAAATTGTACCGTGATCTTTATATTTTTTCAAAATAAAGTGGGTTGCGGTACTTAAAACACCATCTATAGTAGACAATTTACCTGAAACAAAGCTTGCAATTTCTTTTAAAGTTTTTTCTTCCAAAATTACGAGTAAATCATACCCGCCTGAAATCAAATAAACCGCTCTAACTTCGGGATAATTATAAATACGTTCTGCGATACTGTCAAAACCTCTGCCCCTTTGAAGCGTAAGTTTTACTTCAATAAGCGCCATAACTTTTTCAATAGATGTTTTTTCCCAATTAATCAGGGTATGATACCCACAGATTACGCCTTCTTTTTCAAGTTCAGATAATTGTTTTAGAACTTCTTCTTCTGAAACACCCAGCAAAACAGCAAGCTCTGAAAAATCAATCCTGCTGTTTTTTTCTAATATCGATAACAATTCTTCTTTCATACTATTCTCCCTTGCTATACTGATTATAGCAAAAATAAGTGGTTAGAATAGAAAATTCATAATTATTTACTTAGAAGAATCTTTCGGATTAATACTTAACTTGACATTGGGTCCACCTAAAGATGAAGAAAAATCAAGCTCGCTTAAATCAGGAAAATAAGTTGCCATTCTTTCTGCGACAGCTAAATCTCTTGTAACATTACCTTCTTCAGGGTTCAAAATATAAAGTAATTCCTGATAATCAGGCTTATCTAAATCTTCAGTTTCTTCTATCCATTCATCAATTTCTTCCATATATTCTTTATATTTTTTATGAATTTCACTTAAATTAACCCGTTTTTTGATTCCCAATTCTGAAGTTGACCCATCTACTGTCGGAAGCGGTAAAGTTTCAGACACAGGTAAAGATTTCACAAGAGAAAACACTTCCAATTTATCACAAAGATGTTCAAAAGCGGTTTTATAAACATTTTCATTATCTGTTGCTTCATATAAAGAATCCGCAAGAGCCTGTTCCATCGCTAACATTTGATATTTAATATACGGATTTTTAATTCTGTGTTTAGGTAAAACCGCGACAGAACCTCTATCACTTGCTTTTATGCGTTTTTTACAAACTTTAGTCAAATAAGTATTAATATCAACACCATCAAGTTTCTCAAATTTTAGCATTGAACCAAGTTCTTTAAAATAACTGTTTACAATATCCGGCGGAAGAAATCTAAACCTTATACCGAACAAGTTTTGAGCATGTCTGATATAACTATCAGTTGATAAGCTCATATCATTTTCGAGATGAGAATAAACACCGTTTTCTTTTAACTCACTCGGCATTAGAGCAAAAAACTTACGAGCAAAGGCTGATTTTACCTCTTGAGGATAAGCTGATTTATCTGAAAACAATATATTTGCAGAACGACCGTAACCTTTTATATAATCAACTAAAGCAATACGTAAAGCATCGCCTTTTGAAAATCTTTCGTTATCATCTTCGCCTGAAACCTTAAATCCAAAATTGTAACGAATAATATCTGCAAGTTCTTCTTCGGATAAATCTTTTTTATAAGATTCATATAATTGATTTATCCTGTTTTTATCTATTCTGCCGTTTTTAATAACATTAAATTCATATACATTTCCATCTCTTTGTGAGATAATTCCAATGAATTTTTCACCGCGCTCAAGCTTATACATTACACTTTTAACATCAGCAGTCGGCATTGCATAAATAATCGGATTTTTTGTTAATGCATATATAGTATCTGCCAGCGCAAATTCAAACGCTCTGTTATATCTTACTTTTTCAGGACAAGCTTCATCACTTAAAGCTTCTCTTAACTTTAACATTTCATCCATAGTTAAAGTCTTATCTTTTCTCAAATTTCTTGTCCACAAACGTATAATATTTTCAGGAAGAGTTTCTAACGAAGGTTCATACACATCGGCAAAATAATTTTTTGGAACAGATTGAACATGCCCGTATTCACTTTGAAAATAAGCCTGACGAAATTCTTCTTTATAATCAATTTCCTTTGGTGCCACTTCAGGAACAACTGGAACTTCTAACGATTTTTTATAAGCTTCCAGTTCTCGTTTGCGCTGATTTTTATTTCTGTTTATTTCTTGTTTTAAATCTTCAAAAGTTCCGCGTCTTATTGCCATTTCAATTTTATTACGTGATAAATGGATTCTGTCGCCTAAGTTCTGAGCAAATTCCGGATTTTTATTCCAAAATTCTGTCATAACTTTAGATTGGAATTGTGAAAACTCATCTGCTGAATACAGTAAATCTGCGGGTTTATAAACCTGATTGTCTTTCAGATGAATATACAAAGCTTTTATAATTTCAGGACTGTTATTCCAAGCATCAATCATCGTATATCTGACAGGCTCTGCACCGGCTTTCATTTTTGAAATATAATCAGTACGTTCAGCCGGTGTCATTTCGTTCCAACGTCTTGTCTGATTTGCCATACGTCTTAAATGTAATGTATCCATATCAGCCTGAGAAAGACTTGCTACAAACTTTTTCAAATTTAAAGTTGCCCATATTTTAAACAACTCATCACGGCTTAACTCTTTTGAACCGACTTTTGTATGAGTTCTTTGAGGCTTTTCTTTTTCGGTTTCAGAATTTTCAACAGAAAGTCCTGCTTCTTTTAATCGTTTCTTTTCTGCCCTATCTTCTCGCTTAAAAGCTTTAAGCATTTCAATTTCAGCTTCTTTATCAGCTATCAGTTCAAGTTTTTCATTTGTTGTTAATCTGCTCCACCATTTTTCAAATTCTCTTGTTTGGCGAACTGCTCTGGCGGTTCTTTGTTCAGGAGTTAAAGAGTTTATAAAATCATTCAAACCTTTCCTTATTTTTGCTCCTACCATATCAGAATACCCGTCCCTTGTATATCTCAAAGAGTTCAAGTATTCTGAGTTTGGCATTTTTATACCTAATGCAGCTAATGTTGAAGATCGAACATACGGAGAATCAGGGTTTTTATCTTTGAAATACTCTTTAAAATCTTTGTCTAAATCTTCATCTAAATCTTGATTGATTTCTTCAACAGTTTTGGATTCCAAAAATATTTTTTTTACAATATAAACCGTCATATCTTCTTTGGTTTGTAATACACCGTCAGGATATATTTCTGACATTTCATTAATAGAATGAATAAAACCTCTTGTGGCATTAGTTTGTGAAGGTTCTTTTAAATCCGCAAACAATGGTTCTTCAGGATTAGAAAATATTGTTTTAATATCTTCTACAGTTTCAGCATCCTCAAGTCCTTGATAAGCATAATACTGAGCTTCTAATGGCGTAATCACTTCTCTGTTTTGCATAGGTTCAACCAATGCCCTAACCCGTTCAGGCATTACATCTTTATTTTTATTAAAAAATCTGTTCATCCCCTTATCTACACGAGCTTCAAAACTTACTAAATGATCATTAAACCGTGACACCAACTCTGTTTGAGCTGTAATATTTTGGTTAACTTTTTGTTGTTTATTTTCTTTTTTTATTTGCGGGGCATAACCAATTGAAGAATAAATTGCGGGGATTTTCATACTATATAACACCTTTCTTTATATTTGAAAACTAAACATTACAAAATTTGCCAGTATCTAAAATAGAACTTAACATTTATTAAAAATATTAAAGTTTTTATTTGATTTTGTCGTAAACATAAACATATAGATTTTTAAGTTAATACTAATATAAAAAAATACTATATCACTCTTTCTAAAAATTTCGAAAATCACTGGCAAATTTTTTTTAAATAATACTTTATATAAATATGCAAGTAGGATTTAACAGATTTAACATAAACTTCAAAGGAGCAATCTCCGATAAAGATATTGAAACACTTAAAGGTGCGACACAACATCTCAGTGACTGTTACCTTATGTCATCTATTGAATCTCTAACGCACAGCGAAAACGGAAGACAAGTCTTAAAAAATCAAATCGAACGAGATGATGATAATCCAAATCTTATAAACTGTTATTTTTATACGAAAAACGGAGAAAAAGAAAAATACTCAATTCCAACAAATAAAGCCGTGGAAGGTTATGAAGAACTTTATAATATTCAAGAAAACGAAATAATCAGAAGTCTTGATATATCTGTTGCCGAATATGAAAAAAAGCACAAATCAAAGCCTTGGATTTGCAGGTTAAGTGAAATTTTCAAAAAAAAATACAAATTTGAAAATAATCTGCCGTCACACTTTATGGAAATCCTAACCGGGGTAAATCCAAGAGTTATAGCAGAACAAGACTTTAATCTCTCGCTAAAAAGTTATAAATCAGAGGTTATGGAACTTTTTAAACAAATGGAAAAAGAAAAAAATCATAGCTTCGTTATAGGTACAGGACAGAAAAAGTTTGACGGCAGAAGATGGCACGTTTATATTATTCAAGACGTTGACTTGCAAAACAATACAATAACATTTAAAGAAAAACGTAAAAACGAGCTGCAAACAATGGATATTGATACGGCTTTAAAAACATTTAAGTATATCACGGGTTACTTTAACTCTGATTTAGAACAAGCTGCTAAAACTTAAATTATTTATATTCAGGAGTTTTAAAAGATTTTCTTCTAACAATCGGATAGTAAATATGAGAAACTACCCCTTTGATTAAATCCTTATGAACTGCTCCATAATATCTGCTGTCATAAGAGCGTCCCCGATTATCTCCAACAACGTAATAACTGTCTTTTGGAACAACAATCGGTGCACATTTTAAGGTTTTATCATCTTGTACATTAACCTCTTTTGACGGACATTCAGGATAATCAAACACATCTTTGACATACGGTTCATCTAATTTTTTATCGTTAACAAAAATATAAGTAGAACCGTCTTTTTGTGTTTTAATTTCAACTTTTTCATTTGGAAGTGCAATTATTCTCTTTACATAAACAGTTTTTCCTGCGGCTTTATGAGCAATTATATCTCCGCGCTTGTAATCATTTTTAAATACATTTATAACCAAACGATCGCCGGCTTGAATACTATCTGCCATAGCTTCACTTGCCGCATATCGCAAGCCGAACTCCTCTTTTTGTAATGCCTTTAAGTTTCGCAACAGTTTCAACATCTACCCAAGTTTGAGTTCTGAAACTTGTTTTTGTCTCGAATGTGGAACAAAAATGAAACCTCATATGAAATATTGCCCAAATTGTGGAGAAAAACAATCCTGAATAAAAGATAACGATTGTTCATTATTCTTAAATTTCTTTAATATATTTTAAATTTTGGGCTTCTGTAACTTATAAAGGATAATAAGAAATATAAAATTTGGTAAAAAGTTGCATTGTATTTCAATTTGAGTAATATTATAGGGGGTTAAAATTCTGATTTTATTTTACTTCCTACTCATAGTTTTATACTTTCCCCTAAAATTAAAACAAAACCCTCGAAAGACTCATTTCCATAAGATAAACCCAAGGATAAATAAAGGATAAAACCTCCCCCGAAAAAACACACATCTTAAGAAAAAAAGAATTTATCTATCCACAACAGAACTTATTCGTTTTTGAATCATGTGAGTTGTTATCTTAAAAAGTATCCTTCAGTTGTCAATTTATGGCTAGTTATAATTAATTGGCTAATTAAGATAAAACCCTTAAAAATTCTTATTTTATCTGATACTTTTTCTAAAACTAACTGTTAATTTACAACTGTTCAAATTTAAAATTTATCATTTTATGTGTCGGACATTATCAATTTATGTGTCTAGTTATAGTATTTTTTTAAATTTTATTACGACATTTTTACGACAATTTTAGGGTTATGTATATACGCATTAAAAAAGCAAGAGGTGAAAACTCTTGCTATATTTGTCTTTTAAAATTTGGGACCAGAGGGATTCGAACCCACGACCAAGGGATTATGAGTCCCCTGCGCTACCGCTGCGCCATAGTCCCACAACGATACCTCTATGATTGCCAAGTACAGGCAAAACAACTATACAAATAATAACACATAATTCTAAAAAATCAAGAAAGAATTTATTAATCAAACTCGTCTTCTATAAATCTGAAATAGAGATTTAATATCAATCTGCCCTTACTATCCTTACCGATAGCAAATATATCACAATAAAATTCAGGATGAACTTTTTGCCATTCTTCAATCAATCTAAGTTTTTTATGCAAAAATTCCATATCCGGAAAAGTTTTTATAAGTCCTTCAATTAAATTATTCTGATCTGTCATATAAATTTTATGTTTCTCTGAACATTTTTCATTATAATTTATACCTTCAAAACACAAATGCCCGCCACAATTTTGAACTATTGATTTTGCTATCGGAATAAGTTCTTGTAATCCTGTTACCCCTGAATTTTCTAAAAAATTAAAGAAATAATCATCATCTAATATCTTATAATTATTATCCCAATAACACTTGAAAGATTTAATATCTGCCCCTTTCTTTACTACACTAAAGAAATATAATGCCGCATAATCATAGCCTTCATAAGCTCTATTTTTTATTGTTGAAAGTTTTATAATCTCGTCTTTGTATTTAGAGAAATAACTTATAAGTTGTTCCAAAAAAGAAAACAATTCAAGCATATTTCTATTATTTCTGGCAGAAATTTTTACTTCATATATTTCGGTATCTTTATACGCAGAATCTTTCAATACAGAAAAGAAATTAAGCATATCTTTGCTTTTAAGAAACTTTATTAATGGCTCATTATCTTCTTGATTATTGTAACAAGCTAAACTATACTCATGAAGATAATAGGTTTTAAAACTTATATCATCATCATAAAAACTCAGATTCATCCCAAGAAAGTCCAAATTCTCCGGAGTAATACTCTCAATAACTTCTTGTGAAAAAAGAGAGGATATACGTTTGTCAAGTTCATTATTAAAATTTAAAAACATCAACTCGTCCTTATAACTTTCCTATAACACCTTTGATTAAGATACCATTAAACTTTATTAAAAATCAAGTAGGAAATGTATTGTTTTATTATCAAAAATCAGTATAATTACAATATGAAAAAGAAAATTTTAACCACTGCGGCAATTTTAGTTTTTGGATTGATAATGTTTCTATTTGGCAATTACATTGCAGCAACCAATAATCAAATAATTGCGGAAACAGATAATCCTCAAAAAGCTAATCAAATCCAAGAAGCTCTCACAAGATTTGGAAGACCTACAATCCGCTATGTTGACGGGTCAAAAATTATGATAGCAATTTTTGGAACAAATAAAAATAATGTAGACTATGCAGCCGTTGAACTGGCTGAAACAGATCTTATAACAGATGATGTTTGGATTAACCCTAATGTAGATGTCTATAGGTATATTACAAGTACAAAACCTGAAAAAATACGAAAGCTTGAAAACATGCTAAATCAAGCTTTTTCAAAACGATTATCTCATATCGAGGGAATTTACAGTGCAAAAACCGATATTCATATTCCCGAAGCTACGTTTTTCATAAATGAGCCAGACCCTACAACCGTAAATGTTACCATAAATACAAACAAAGCTTTTGATTTAGACAGGATTTCCAACAGGACAAAAACACTTTTAGAAGCAAGTGTTCCTGGACTTTCTAAAGAAAACATTAAAATAAAATTTGAATACGAAGCCTGTGACACCGATTGTCTTGCAAAGACCTACTACGGACAAGCAAAACGCGCAATGTATATTGAAAATAATTATGATAAAGCCTTAAAAAATCTTGAAAAAGCAGACGAATTAATGCCTCAAACTTATTCAAATTCAATAAAAAATCTGAAAGCGTTAAGAAAATTAGACAAAAAAATTATTCAAAATTCTAAAGATTACAAGCTGTACATAGAACGAGGCAACTTGAAAAATATTGACGAAATTTCAATATTTGCGTCAACTTCCAGTATAACATCGGATTATGATAAAGCAATTGAAGATTATAAAAAAGCACTTGAACTTAACCCGAAAGCCTATGAAGTTTATGAAAAGTTAGGTGATGCGTATTCTAACGTCGGCTGGAGAAGATGTGATGTTTGCAAACTTGAAAGAGATATTTATGATGAATACAATGCAATAAGAAACTACGAAAAAGCTATCGAATATCTTGGCGGAAACGACGAATTATACAAAAAACTCGGCGACAGATATATGGCAGCCAAAGATAAGAAAAAAGCAAACGAATGTTATGCGAAAATTAAAAATCAGCAAAGTGTAAAAGACTTAGAAGACCCGTCTATACCAAAGCCTGATAAATCTTGGTTTAAACCATTAAAGCGTCTTTAGACGTGTTTTTTGAAATCTGTTTTTTCATATCTGTTGATAAAGCAGGTAAAATTACACAGTTAGACAATTCTGAACCTGTTTTAATTTCAGCACCGTCCATTACAACACAATTATCAAGCATAATGTATTCACCTAATCTTACATTTGAGCCGATAACAGAATTTCCGACAAATCTGACGGTTTGAGGAATTTTTGAAGTCCCTGAGATATAATTGCCTAAATTTGTTTCAATAATTTTATCATGAGAAATTTTACAAACCCCATTAAACACATCTTGAATTGATTGTTTATACTGCCCGATTGTTCCAATATCATTCCAGTATTCTTTAACTTCGAAGGTATTTATTTGACCTTCTTCTAATAGTTTAGGGAATACATTTTTTGCAAAATCATAGAACGTATTTTCAGGAATATAATCAAAAATTTTATAATTAAAAATATAAATTCCCGTATTTATTAAATTACTTTTAGCATCTTCAAGTTTTGGTTTTTCTTGAAACTCGGTAATAAAACCGTTTTTATCTGTTACAACAACACCAAAGTGAGAAACTTGTTCGTGAGGAACCTGTTTAACCCCGATTGTTGCTATAGCGCCTGATTTTTTGTGAATTTCGATACCTTTTTTAATATCTGCTGTTGTTAAAATATCACCTGACATTACAACAAAATCTTCATTTTTCTCAAAGAAAAACTGGCATTTTTTCACCCCGCCCGCAGTTCCTGAAAGTTCGGTTTCTTTGATTGAACTGAATTTGATTCCGAGCTTATTATTTTTGTAACGATCAATAATTTGGTCTGCAAGGTAATAGGTGTTTGAAATAACTTCATTCACTCCGATAGAGTGAAGCTGAGATAATATTATGTCCATTAATGGCATATTCATCACAGGGATTAAGGGTTTTGGGAACCTCAAAGTTATCGGTTCAAGTCTTGACCCCATTCCTGCTGCCATTACCATTGCTTTAATCTTTTTCGTCATAACAATATCCCTTTTTAACGATTATACTACCAAGGATATTTTTTGTCTATAGTCCATGAGCCTGATTGGATTAAAGTCAGAGTCGATGAACTTATACCAATACCGTTTTTTAATTAAACTAATTGTATAATTACATTAAATTTTCTTAATGTGGTGCTTTCAAATCTCTCTTATACTTCACTACTTAGTATCTCAATCAATTGTTCTTTTGTCAAATCAGGATTAATTTGCTTAACAGTTGTAATTTCATCCGTATTAATTTGTTCACCAAAAACAGTTTCTAATAAGGTTTTATCGTAATCATATAAAATTGAACCATGCTGTAATATATAACCGTTTTTGCGGCACTGCGCAGACCCTATGAGTTTTTTATTTTCAAAACATAAATCAGCGCCTGTTGAAACAAGCATACAATAATCAAAACCCGTTTTAACTTGTTTGCCTTTGCCAAAATCTAAATTTATTCCGAGTTTTTTAAATTTTTCTATTAAAATTTGAGAAATTTCTATATAAGATGATACGATATGTTCTCCATTTTTAAGGAATGATACAGGACAAATAAAACTATACGTAATTTCATTATCATGTAAAAGCGCTCTGCCGCCTGTTAAACGTCTTACAACATCTATATTTTTGGATTTTAAAAAATCATAATCCAAAAATTTATCATCCTGGTTTCGTCCTAAAGACACGCACGCAGGCGCCCAGCCATAAAGTCTGAATATCGGTTCCTGAAGATTTTTTGTAATTGCATCCTCAAGTAATTGAGCATCAATATCCATATTTTTTTGTCCTGTTTCAACAGCATAAGAAATATAGCGCATCTAATCTCCTTTAATAAGACAAATCCGAATGAATAGAATACCCGCCGCGAGTTAAATCAGGAACCCTGATTTCATCTAACGGAGCAAAGCCGTAAGGATTAGGCGGAGTATGAGTCTGAACTTGCGGTAACAGCCCAGCCTGGTATTGCCCTTGAGAAGTTGAAGCCGGAATTTCAGAAGTATTATCCGTTACTTGGCGCGGAGATACGACACTGTTTTTATCCTGACCATGTAAAAATATTAAGCCTTTCAGCGGGTCTTTTTTCTCTTTTACTTTCTTTTCTTTAATTTTCTTTTCCTTTATCTTTTTTTCTTTAACTCTTTTTTCAGCCTTCGCTTTTTTCTGATTTTTAACCTTAGTCTTTTTCTTGGGTTGAGCATTTCCCATATCTTCATCTATATTTTCAATATTAGAAGAAAGTCCTGTCATTATTCCTGTTTCATCTTCCAAATCAGATACATATTCTCGCGCTCTGATATCAGGAAGCTGAATTTGCGGTTCTTCAATTTGTTCAGGAACTTGCTCTTTGACTTGTTCGATTAGTTGTTCTGCTGTTTTTTCGCTAGTCTGTTCTTCTGCTTTAGTCGAGTTTTTTTCACCGTTTTCTCTTGCCCGAAGTTCTTGTTCAAACTGCATGAAAGTTTCATTTCCGACAAATTGTTCTAACGCCGCGCGTTTTGCAAAAAATTCGGCTTTCGCACTTCTTTGTTTGTCTAAAGCTGTTCTATAGTATGCATCTGTTATTACAACAAGCTCTCTTGCTGCGTTATTTTTCTGGGCAAGATTAAATTTTTCCTGACGATCTTCAACAAGTTTTGTTGCAAAATCAAGCTGTTTTTTAGCGCTCATATAATCATAATAAAGATTAACGGCGTTTTGCTGTAAATCCTCAACCTTACGAATTAGAATAATCATATCAGCATCGGTTACTCTTGTATATTTATAGTTAAGCGCTTTTGTATCCTGAGTCATAATCCCCAAAATATTTCCGCCGATTAATGATGAACCCGCTAAGACAGGACTGCCCATACTTGCACCAACAAGCGTTGACATACTTGCGATGGTTTTTAAAACATTTTTAATAGATTTTTCATCCGGCTTATCAGCGTCAGGATTTGCAAGTTTATATAATGCAAAATTTATCGTATCACTCTGCATAGCAGCCCCCTGCCACAACAGGGATAAATCAGAGAGCATATCCTGTTCTTCAAACTCTAAATCCTGCGCGACTTCTTTTGAAAGATTTTTTATGCTCAAATCCGCATAAGTTCTATCTGCAAAGTTATTTTCCTGTGTATTATCTAAATTAGCATATTTTTTCTCAATCTTAACAGGCTTTTGTAAAGCTTCAATAAATTGGGTTTCAGGCAACTCTGAAATCCCGACACGATACGCGGGCGCCTTAGGATAATTAACTTCACTTAAATTATCGGCATTAACAGGCAAAATTCCTACTCCGATAAGTATAGATAAAAATAATAACTTTTTATTTACCCGCATTTTGACCTCCAAACAAAGTCGAATCGTAATTATATTGGTACAAATTCAAACCGTCAACAACTTTTTTACCTGCAAGCCTTTGTAGCTCCAAGTGATACTTCTTACATAACTGCATATATTTAAATTCTTCAATCTCCATATCTTTATATAGAGCAGAAGATATGGCAATTTCAAGAAAATCTTCTTCATCCATTGCCTTTACATAATTTCTGCTATACAAAAGCTCGCGGGAACGTATTTCTTTTAATTGAGAAAGCGAACTTTTATAATTGTAATAAGCATTAATAATTTTATCCTGAAGGCTTTCCACAAGCCCCGCAAGTTCAATCAACTCCGTATCTGTTAGCGGAACTTCCTGAGGAATATTTTTACGGTTCAAAAGGTTTTGCGCTAAGCGTCCCGCAGCATAAGATCCAGATTGAACCATATAATCAGCTCCAATCAAAGCAGGAGCTAACGAAGCACCTGATACAACAGCAGATAATGTTTTTGCCATCAATGAAGAATGGATTCTTCTCTGGCTTTCGGGAGTAGATAATTTTTTTAGAGCAAACCCGATAACCTGGTTATTTTCAACAGTTCCCTTCCACAAATTATCAATGTCTTCTAAATCTTTTTCTTTCTGAAGCTTAATAATTTCATCCATAATCTCTTTATCACTAATTACAAGAGATTCTTTATCTTTATAGTCAACTTTCGGCAGCTCAATTTTTGTTGTTTCAACGTCACCTAATTGAACTTCGTCAAGCGCAAATACAGAAGATTGCACAAGAACACAAAAAGCTATCCCTAATACTATTAATATCTTTTTCATAATAATGTTATAACATAATTTCGATAATAAATCCAATGGTTGATTAATCTTTAAATCTTACGATTGTTCTTCAAAAGTAAAAAAACTTCTAGAATGAAAAATGTAAGAGGAAAAAGAGTTGAGTAACAACAGTACAAAATCAGAATATATGACAACGCCCCTGTTAAGACGTAAACAGCAGAAAGAATTACAAGAAAAAGCCGACACCTTAAGAGCGGAAGACTCATTTAAAGAAGCTGTCGGAACTTATCTTAATTCAATACTAATAGACCGAAACAATGCTGAAACATATTTTGGGTTGGGTGTGTGTTACAAAAACCTCGGAAAAACTAAAAAAGCAATAGAATATTTAGAAAAATCAGTTCTACTTGATAGCAGTAAATACGAAACATTTTATGAACTCGGGCTTTGCCACTTAAAAGATGAAACACCATGCAAAGCTATAAAATGTTTTATTCAAGCAATTCAACTTGAACCTGACAACCCCGAAGCCATTTATCAACTGGGCTTAGCCCATGAACAGTGCGATGAACAGGATATGGCTTTAATGATTTACCAAAAACTTATCGAAAATTCGCCTAATTATATAAACGCATACCTTAGAAAATCCGCATTATTTATGAAAATGGAACTTTATAAACAAGCACTGGGGTTAAACCTCGAAATCCTAAAAATTAACCCTAAATACGCTAAAGTTTATTCTGATATCGGGCTTTGCCTTGACAAACTCGGGAAAACAAGTGAAGCCAAAAGATATTACAGAAAATTCCTATCTGCAATGCCTGAATCCGAAAACGCGAATCTCGTACTTAAACGCGTAGAAAAATTAAGACAAATAAAAAAACATGAACCAAAATTCACATTAGTATAACAAGATATACTCAGGATATTTACTTTTTTAAAATTTGGTGTAAAATAAACAATTAATAAGGGCATTAATTATGGTAAGCCAAATTACACCTCATAATTTTTCAAACCAAAATCCCCGTATGCAAAATTTTATCAACGGAAATAAGATTTCATACGGTCATATGAACTTAAAAAAATCACCTGATGCCCAAGAACACGGAAAAGACATTACAACAAGAGATAAAATACTGGCAGGAACAGGAGCGGTTACAGGTGTTGCTATACCTTTACTGGCATTTATGAAACACCAAAAAGCCCCGAATATTTTTAAAGTAAAATACAAAGTTCAACACATGCTTACTATGGCAGCTTGCGGAAATATCGGCGGAATTATGATGAGCTCAATTGGTGAACCAAAAGAAGATATAAAGAAAAAATGGAAAGAAGGCGCATTTCAAATGGTCTTAACATCAGCTCCGCTCTTACTTGTAGACGGTTCTATCGCGCTTTGCTCTAAATCTAAAAACCCTAAAATTAACAACAATATTACAAAAATTATATGCTCGGTTCTCGGGGTTACAATCGGCTCAAACTCTGCGGCAGCTTTATTTAATAAACTTCGCTCCGAAAAAGAAGCTAAAAAACCTAAGCGTGAACTTAAGCTTAAAGATATGATTGCAAACCTTGACGATGCAGTTGCAATATGCGTTCTTGCAAAAATACCGTTTGCCGATAAAATCCACATAGAACGCGCATTGCCGTTTATTTACTCAATCTGCGGCTACCGTTCCGGAACAGGCGACCGAAAAAGAGCTTAACAAAAAACCGGAAATTCTGTCATTCTGAACTTAATTCAGAATCTTAGAATTTCCGGGCGAACTATAAATAATTTGTAACTTTTAATATTGAGGTGCTTGCGGTTTTTGAATTACGCTATCATTATCACCTTGCGGTGCAGTTTTTGGACATTCTTTCTTTGGTTGAATTGAGTGCATAACTTCTGTTATTTGATTCATCAATTCTTCTTTATTCGGAACAGTACATACATTTCCCGTCATCAATACCGCAACAAGTTTTTCCTCTTCAGGAGTCATTTTTGAATATTTTTTATTATTAACATATTTTTCGTTAGGATTTGCAAGCATTTCCTTAAGCTGTTCTTCTTTTAACTGATTTCTTGCTATAATCGCATCTACCATTAAGTTAAGCTGTTCTTTTGTAAAATTGCACTCTAACACAGGTTTAATCTTTTCTAACTGCTCATCTGTTACCTTAACATCATAAACTTCTCTGATATCTTTACCTAAAGAATCCAAATTTACTGCCATACGATATTCACATTTGTTATCGTTGTTCCAACCGTTAATATCAATCTTAAAACCGAATTTTAATCCGAAAATATCCATTGAATAATGAACATGTACAGGTTCACAGGTTCTTAAATTTTTATAATACCTGTCAGTAAGCATTCCCACCTTTTCAATAGCCTCGGAAACTGCTGCCGATTTTTCTAACTGAACCTGTTTTACAGTATTTTTATTTACTTCTTTTTGAGCAGGTAAATTCCCGCTTTGTATAGCATTTGAAACAGTTTGTCCTAAAACAACAAACGCCAACGTTGCAACTAAAATCTTAACCTTTTTCATACTAACCCTTTCTTAATATCCAAATAATGATTCTATAATTTTATTAACATCTCCGGTATTTAACATCTGACAAGTTTGTCCGTCTGTCAGCATACTCATAAGCCTCATATCATTAGAAGACATTTGACCAAGCGAAAGAATATCAATTTCATTAGGATTTTTCAACATTTTCCCGCCGTTTTTCCTTGATTCTTCTTCCAAAATAGAGTCACCGACTTCTGCCAATTGTTGTTTTGTAAAACCGCAGCTAAACTTTGGGGCAAAACTGTAAATTTCAGCATTTGATGCCTCAACTCCGTATAAAGCCTGAAAAGAAGACGCAACCCCAGCAGTATCAGAGGTAAAATCCATCCTGCACTTTCCATTCACCCAGCCTAAGATCTTAATATTAAATTTAAAATTCATACCACCAACATCAAAAGTATTACTTTCTGAATACGGAGTACAGGTTTTTACTTTATTAACCATTCTTGTTGTAGATGCTGACAAGTTTTTAGAAGTTGAAGCCTGAGTTTTTTTCGGCACCTGCTGAAATTGTTGCGTCTGTTGCTGAGGTTTCGAAACTCTCCTTGTCGTTACAACATCTGCAAACACTTGCGAAAACATAGCTAAAACAATTACCGTTAAAAAAATAAAACCAAACTTTTTCATAATTCCTCATCTCTATTTTTCAACATTATAACACATAATTCGTTTTTTATCAGATTTTATTATATAATCATAAGAAAGAAGAGGATAAAATGGATAAAAGTTCAAATGATTGGTTGATGTTGGGAATATTTTTACTTGCAATAGGGCTTATACTTGCCGCTTACTCAATCGCAACTTATACGGAAATAAAATCACTTGGTGAAAAAATAGATTTTGAACTGATTGATGATAATAACAGTCTTTCTTCTTCCGAAAAATACTACAAATACCTTACAATCGCAGATTACCTGAACCAAAAAATTAACAAAAATAAAAATCTTCCGATAAAAAATTCGTCTTGCGTTTACCTTGATTTTGCACAGCATAACGCTATTGAATTATATACACTGACAGACACCAGACTTGAAGCTGATGAATATAAACAAACAACTGCAAAAGAAAACGTAAAAGCTTTAAGAACACTTTTAGACAGTTATAACACTTGCCCGAAATCAAAATTATACAAAGCTGAACTTGATAAAATTTTAACCGATTCTGAGAAAAATAAAAACTCACTCTATCAAATTGATTGATTCCTAAAATTCAGAGTAACATTTCTATTTTTGTCATTCTGACGTAAGAATAGTAGGTTGGGGTTTCTACCCCAACTAATTATTGTTTTGTTGGGCTGAGCTCAACCTACTTAACTATGCCAACAATTAAAATTTGTCGGATTAGTAAATCCGACCTACTTAACTTTGCAAAGTGCAAAGCAGTTAGTAGCATAATATCCAGTCCGGCAAGGACAAAAAAAACCACTCACAAGTGAGTGGGTCGTTTTCTGCATCCTAATGGTCTCTTTTAGTGTTTATTATTTAGGAGTTTATATGTTTTTGGGGTTAATGAACTATTTATATTTAGTGTTTCGACTACACTTAAATCTTATGTAATTATATTAGCACATCATTTTTTATATGTCAATAAACTTATTTCATAAATTTTTCTACTAGCCGAAAAGGTAATAATAGTGTACAATTTACACTTTACAAAACTTAATAATTGGTCAGAATTGACAGTTCAGAATATCTTCCACCTTTACCCCAAGCGCTTTTGCAATGCTATAAAGCGTTTTTATCTTTACATTATTTATTCCGCGCTCTAATGTGCTTATAGAATTTAAGTTTAATTCAGCACGAAAAGCTAATTCTTCCTGCGATATTCCCTTTTTTCATTCGCAAGTACCTGACACTTTGTCCTATTTTAAATAAAAGCTCATCTTTCATTTACTTATTGTATATTCTTGACATTTTTCTACCTCACTATTAAAGTATTAATATTCATAGACAACTATTAAAAGTAAAAGGGAAATAGTAATGAATAAAAATCAAACAGCATTCACCTTAGCAGAAACTTTAATTACCCTTGGTATAATCGGTGTTGTTGCTGCAATTACAATACCTACACTTATTTCAAATTATCGAAAAAAGCAGCTTGAAGCACAAATCAAAACAACTTATGCAACTATTCAACAAACACTCCGATTTGCTGAAGACGACGGCGTTTCATACAGCACGGTAGCAGACGGAAGTAACGCCGCAATGAAAGAGTGGTTTGACACATTTATCGCTCAACACATGAAAGTCGAACAAGTTTGTATAAACAGAACACCAAAAGGCTGTTGGCATCAGGTTTATTATCCGTCGGGTTCAAAATACGGTAATGCTGAAGGTATCGGAGATAATATTCTCGGGTTTACCATAGCAAAAGGAGCTTCTGTTACAATGGACGGATATAACGCAAATGATATGAAAAATGCATTTGGAATAGATACAAGCGAGAGCGGCTTAATATTCTTTTTTGATGCAAACGGGAAAACAAAACCTAACGTCTTAGGAAAAGATGTATACATAATGGCATGGACCGAAAAAGGCTTAGTTCCCGCAGGATACTCAAAAACTCAATCTCAAATCGAAATAAATTGTTATACGGGAAGCGGTCATTACTGTCTAAACAAAGTAATCAATAATAATTGGGAAATCCCAGACAAAGTTTGGAACAAAAAAGTTAAATATCAACAATAATATTATTAAGAAATATTAACATTAAATCCTTTAAAAAAGCAATTATTTACTACTTATATACTTTTTATATATAAGAGCAGAGTTATAAGGATTTATTTTAAATGTCAGATAATCGTACAGTAGATTCAGTTAACAGAACAATGGCAAGTTCAAGCGGATACGCTCCGTCAAAACAACTTGGCATCAAAAAAACAGACGAAGAAACCCGAAATGTTATCAGTAACACTTTCGGTCAATACATAAAAAACAACTTGGAAGCATTTTGGTATTCTGTAGGATTGAACGCAAATGTAAATATAGCTTATCAAAACGCAATGACAGACCCGAACCAATGTATTGAAAAGAATAATATGAAATTTTATCCGCACCCAGGGGTTGGAAATATGCAGCCATATAATGAATCAGGAAACCCCTCAGGCGGAGTTTTTACAATGCAGGCAATGGGATAACTAAAGGATTAAACAATGTCACTAACACTAAACGGCGTACAATTAAATTCAAAACCCGGAACGGATTTCAACACACAATACGGTGTGGGAGATACCGGTTTGACCAATAATACGACATTGTCAAAATCTTCTCCGTTATACAACCTGCTTCAGGTAATGTTTCAAGGCAAACAAACAGATAATATCGGAAGTTTTGCAAACAGTGATTTATTTCAGCAAAACGGACTTAAAGCAAACCCTGATAAAATGGGTTGGATAGGATAAAAAAGCCCTCACTAAATAGTGAGAGCTTTTTACTATATTACAAAATTTAATGCTACTAGCAGCAACATTTACCCCTTGATTTTTCGATACAAGAAATCAAAGTTTGAGCAACTGTATCTTGTTCTTCTTTAGTTAATTCAGGGAACATCGGTAAAGAAATTACAACTTCTGTATTCTTTTCGGTTACAGGCAATGAACCTTTACCCATGCCAAGCCATGCATTAACTTTTTGGAAGTGAAGAGGAATTGGATAATAAAGCATAGCACCGATACCTGCTTCGCCTAACATTTTATGAACTTCATCTCTGTTAGGAATTTTAACTGTGTATTGGTGATAAACACAATATGTATTATCTAATTCTACCGGAGTTTGAATATCTGAACAATTTGCAAATAATTTATTATAATATGCGGCATGTTCTCTTCTTTTTGTATTCCATTCATCAATATGTTTTGCTTTTACTCTTAAAATAGCAGCCTGAATTTCATCAAGACGGCTGTTTACACCTAATTCGTCGTTATGATAACGAACCATTGAACCGTGGTTTCTAAGAGCAATCAATCTATCTCTTAAGGATTCGTCGTTAACTGTACAAAGACCGCCGTCACCCATAGTTCCTAAGTTTTTAGTAGGGTAGAAGCTGTAACATCCGATATCGCCGAAGGTTCCGACTCTTTGACCTTTGAATGAAGCTCCGATAGCTTGACAGCAATCCTCAATAACTCTTAAATTATGTTTTTTAGCAATAGCCATAATTGCATCCATATCACAAGGCTGACCGTAAAGGTGAACAGGAATAATAGCTTTTGTATTAGGAGTAATTGCTTCTTCTATTTTAGAAGGGTCAATATTAAATGTATCAGAATTAATATCAACAAAAACAGGTTTTGCTCCAACCATACCGATTGCTTCTGCTGTTGCAACAAATGTAAACGCGGTTGTAATAACTTCATCACCTGCTCCGATATCTAAAGCACGTAACGCTATATGTAATGCATCAGTACCTGAGTTTAGTGCTACAGTGTATTTACATCCGATGTAACTTGCCAATTCACTTTCTAAAGCTTTAACATTAGGACCTAAGATGTAGCATCCTGATCTCATTACTTCACATACTGCTTTTTCAGCTTCTTCACCAATTTGAGCATATTGGCGTTTTGAATCAAAAATAGGAATCATTTTTATCTCCTTTATTAAACTACCAAACTATATAAGATTATTATACCATAGGTTTTAATGCATTAATATAAACTTTATATTAGATTAAGGAACTCGGAGAATGTTGCTCAAAAGATCCTCCACAAAATTAAAAAGACATCCGAAGATGTCCTTTTAAACTCCCGGAGATGGATTCGAACCACCGTTAAAAGAGCCAGAATCTTTCGTCCTGCCACTAGACGATCCGGGATTAGTTTACATACATATTTTAACATTTGAAAATTTAAATACAAGTGCCTGAATTAATTCCAGGAAAAAGCCCTGCCAACACTTACTTCACCTATTTTTACATAGCGTGACAATATAAGTCTTGATTCTAAGTCCGTGCAATGACACGGATAAATCTTTTCGATACCTTGTTCTTTTAGATAAATACCAAGCTCATTTACCTCATCTCCTGAACGATTTATAAGATAAATTCCGCCGATTAAAGTTTTTATCTTTTGTTCACCCGTAACTTTTCTGGCATGTTCTATAATATTTTCAACTCCGCTATGAGAACACCCCGAAATAATAATAAGTCCCTCTTCCGACTTATAAGCAAGCGCGGTTTCATCAGGCGCATAATCAAGTTTTACAGCTTTTTCAATAGGAATACTTCCAAGATAATATAATTTATCTGAAATTTCCTGAGGCTCTTTTGCCAAAACAAGATTGAAAAAATCTGCTAAACTTTCTTTATTAAAATGAATACTATCCTCATCTCCGAAAAGTCCGTCTATAGTATTCTCCATAAACACATCAGGATGAGAAAATAAATTTTTCACTCCAACATCAAGCCCGATACTCTGAAGCTTTTGATACAGTAATTGAAGCTTCAAAAAGCCTCCAACATGATCGCTATGACTGTGTGACAAGATAATATCGGTTACATGTTCTAAGTCAACACCCATTTTATAGGCATTTTTTATAAAAGCATCAGTTGTACCGCAATCAAAAACCAACTTTTTATCATCATCTTCGATATAAAAAGATAAGCCGTGCTCGGGAGTAAGGGTATTACCCATACTCGTATTATTGTCAACCAATACAGAAATCCTCATGTACTAAGGATAAACTACGTTTCATGATTTGTCAACCCTATATAGAATTAATCACCTAAGATACCTTTTATTATTTAAACAATCATAATATATTTTCTAATGAATATTTGCAATAACATATATTGCCCAAGCAGATAATAAATGTTATACTTTCTCTAATCGGAGGAAATATGAGAGCTGTTTTAATATTATTAGTATTTATCGCAATAAATTTACCGACATTTGCAGCAGAAGAAGTAACATTAGCAAATGAAAACACTATTCAAACAAGAATAGATACAATCGGTACAAATATTTTAAATAAAAATAAAATTGATAAACGAATTATTTTTACATATAACAAAAGAACAAAAAAGAAAGCATTATCATTAGATAAAACAATTACAAACAGACAAGTGATAATCTATGACGGCTTATACCAATCTGTACAAACAGATGATGAATTAGCAGCGATGTTATCACGAGAAATTTCTACCGTAATAAAATCTTACAGCGGAACTTGGGGCGGTATTATTGATAGTGCTCAAGTTACTCTCGGTTCTAAAAAATTTGAAATTGTAGCTGATAAAAGAGCCGTAGATTATATGGTTAACTCAGAGTATAATCCTTTAGCTTTGATAATTTTCATTAATAAAACCTGTCCGCAAAAACGCTTTGACAGATTTTCAAGACACAATCTAACATCAAAAAGACTTGCAAGAATATATGAATACATAACATTCAAATATCCGCAATATCTTGAAAATAACGAACTTATTGACAACCCGTATTATCAAAATTTCTTATTATCATCTATTGATAACAGAAAAAAATTAGAAGAAAAAATCCAAACAAAATCAACTAAGGAAATTGACTATGAATAAATTTTTCGGGGTTATATTATTTATAAGTGCGCTGATTTTTCCTGCCGTAAACGCCAAAGAACTTGATTACAACTATCAATCGACATACTCTGTTCCGATAAAATTATCAATTACTGAGGATTTTTCAACAAAAGAACCGCCTAATGAAGGAGAGAAACTTCAATTTAAAGTAGTAGAAAATGTTTTTGTTAACAATACAAAAATCCTTGAAAAAGATACAATTATAAATGCTAAAATTGAAACAATAATTACAAGCGGGATGAATGGATTTCCTGATGAAATTATACTCAATAACTTTGAAATTCCCGGAATCAAAAATTCTCAAATAAGAAACGAATATATAAAAACAGGTCAAAACAGGGCATTTTGGGTTTACCCGTTAAAGTGGGCATTGACGCCTATCCCGTTTGTCGGCTCTTTAACAAACCTGATTAAAGGCGGACACGCACAAATTAAAACTGACGATATCATAACAATTTATTACTACCCTGAATGGAAGTAAAAATTTTAAGCTTTAACTTCCTGCTGTTTTTTAAACTGCATATTATAAAGTGTTTGATAAGCACCATTTTCTATTTGTAATAGGCTTTCATGAGTTCCCATTTCAACGATTTCACCTTGATTTATCACAACAATCTTATCAGCATTTTGGATAGTTGATAATCTGTGAGCAATTACAAATACCGTCTTATCCTGCATCAAGTTATCAATCGCTTTTTGTACAATAGCTTCAGCTTTATTATCTAAAGCACTTGTTGCTTCGTCCAGAATAATAATCGGCGCATCTTTCAAAAAGGCTCTTGCAATTGCTACACGCTGCTTTTGTCCGCCTGAAAGTCTTATACCTCTTTCACCTATTTGGGTATTTAATCCGTCTTTAAGTTCGGAAATAAAATCTTCCAAATACGCCATTTTTATTGCCTGATTAAGCTGTTCTTCACTCGCCTTCTCGTTACCAAGCATTATATTTTCCCTTATAGTTCCTGAAAACAAGAAATTATCCTGAAAAACTACCGCAATATTTTGTCTTAAAGAAGTAAGTGTATAATCTCTTAAATCAACATCATCAATAAAGATACCGCCTGATTTTACATCATAAAATCTTGGAATTAAGCTTACAATAGTAGATTTACCCCCGCCTGAATTTCCGACAAAGGCAACTGTTTCGCCTCTATGAACATCAAGATTAATATTTTTCAATATCGGAACCTTAGGATTGTATTCAAAATTAACATCTTTAAATTCAATTTTATTGTAATCTCTTGGTAAAACTTTAGCATTTTCTCTGTCTTTAATTTTTGGCTGAGAGTCAAGCATATCAAAAATTCTTTCAATCGCAAAGAATGAGAATTGAACAGAGTTTAAGTTATTACCGATATTTTTAACCGGAGTATAAAGTAAGATTAAAGCTGTGATAAATGATACAAAGTTCCCGCTTGTGATTTGGTTTGTCATAATCAAATGAGAACCGTATCCAATAGCTGCAGCAATACCAACTGAAACAATAACGTGCATCATTGGAGATAACCATTGTGTTTTTTGTACCATTTTAATTTTTAAGTTAAAAATATTACCTAAAATCCATTTAAATTTTTCTGTTTCATGATGTTGTAAATTGTAAGAAGTTATCGTTTTATTGCCTGCAAAAACTTCATTATATTCGGTAATAATCGCAGCATCAGCAACAACAGCCTTACTCATAACATCTTTAATGCGTTTTTGTAACCTTGCAACAGGCGCAAAGGCACAGCCAAGAACTACAACCGCAATTAAAGCAAGCTGCCATGAGTTATAAAATAGCACGCACACCAAAGAAATTGATGAGAATATTCTTTGCATAAACACGCTTAAATTGTTCAATAACCCTGCGCAAGCATTATCTGCCTGATTGTTAAATTGAAATACCACATCTCCTGATTTACGTTTATCGTAAAATGCTGTTTCAAAAGTTAAAAGTTTCTTAAATAATGTAAGCTTTAAACCATTGGTGATTCTTCCGCCAACCCAGGTTGACAGATACGAAGATAAATATTTCAAACCTCCTTGAATTGAAGTAAAAGCAACAATACCAAGCGGAATATACCACGGAGATTGAATACTTTTATCTACCATTACAATATCCATATAAGGTTTTAAAGCCAATGCAATAACCGCATCCAATGAACCGATAGGAATACAGATTAACATTGAACACAATGCTCTGAACCAAAACGGCTTTACATACGGCCACATACGTTTATAATTATTTATAAAACGCTGGTTATTTAACAGTTTCTTTATCTTATCTTTTAGGGTTTCTTTTTCTGTCATTATATATCTCTTTCATTATTTATACTAATTAGATTTTAAAAATTCCTTAACCTGAGTACTTGAAATACCTTCGGTTCTAGGAAGATAAACAACTTCACAATAATCTTTCAAAAAGTCGAACTTACCTTCCCAGTCATTTCCCATAACAAATACATCTATATCATATTTTTTCACATCATCAATTTTTTGTTCCCAAGTCATCTCAGGCACAACTAAATCAACATACTTGCAAGCCTCTAACATTATTTTTCTTTGTTCGTATGTGTAATATGATTTTTTGTTTTTTAAAGCATTAAACTCATCACTTGATAATACGACGACCAAATAATCGCCTAAAGCCCTTGCCCGCCTTAATAAATTTATATGTCCGTAATGTAAAATATCAAATGTTCCGTATGTTATAACTTTTTTCATTACGATTTCTCCTCAAAAATATTTTTTAAATTATTTATAATACTTAAAGTTGCATTAGGGAAATTCACCATCACTTCTTTTTGTGCAAATTCTTCTCTTGCAGCTTTTTTAGTATCATTACCGTTTATAATTACATCATTAATATAGCTTATTATATCTTCCTTTTTGTAAGCAATATAACAATTTTCCAAACATTCCTTACCTAAATCAGAGAATTTATTTTCTATATCTTCAGGGGATTTAAGCATATAGCAACAAGGTTTTTTGGTATAAAAATACTCAACCAAAAATGAACCGCAATCCTGAATAATACCATCAGACTTTGCAAAGGTTTCCAAATAGTCACCCTCTGTACTATATACAACATTTTGATTAGAAAGCATTTTTTCTAAATAAGTATCAACCCTTTCATCACCCCAATGTGATTTATGTCGTAAAAACTTAAATAAAACAGGGTGAGGTCTGAATATAAAATCTATTTGCGGATATAATTTCGGAAGTTCTAAAAATAAATCTGAATAAGCTTCAAAATTTGATAAGGCTAAAGTATCATTGTGCCCGCCTTTTACACTGTGATGAGGTGCTATAATAATTGTCTTTCTTTCATTTTCTGTTTTATCGGATAAAAATTTACTCATCCTGTCCATTTTTGAATAACCCGTGACTATGGCATTACTGCCTTGGCATTGCCCGTATTCACTGTATTCGTCAAGGTTTAACTCTGTTTCTAAGAATACTTTCCAGAAATTATTATAATTATCTAAACTGTAAATAAACCTGTCGTATTTTGACCTAAAAAATCCATAATTAATATGTATTGATAAAATACCGTTTTGTGCGGCATAGTAAGGATTATATAAAGAATACGAAATATCATACGGTGACGGATAACAAACAATATCCGCGTCTGTAATCACATTATTATATTCAACGATTTCATTATCTTTTATATCAACGGCACATTTAACAAACGAATATTTTTCTTTTAACGTATTATAAGTTTCATTTACCATTGTAATTTCTTCATCATGCCCGAAACGAAAATCAGGAATAACAAATAATTGAACATCAAACAAATCATCTTTTAACATTTCGTTCATCAATGCTTCAGCAGGAAACATACTCAGCATATTTGCCAAAAATACGACTTTTATTTCTTCCCCGTTTTGAACTTTTAATCTTATTTTTTCAACAGACTTTTGGTATTCCTCATGAAGTGTATATTTACTTACTTTTTTAAACTTTCTTTTTATAACAGATTGACGTCTTTCCTGCGCATGAGGAAGAATTATATTATAAAGTTTTTCATTTTCCTGACGCACATAAGCTAATATATCCTCAGGTTTTTCCACAGTTGAACCTTGTAAAGCTTTAATTTTTACTAAAGGATACCTGTAATTTTTTAGTAATGTTTTTCCCCATTTTGTCGGGATATAAGCATTACGCTTAACATCAGCCTTAAATTTTTCTTCAGGAACAAATGAAGAGTATGAAAAACCTGCATCGGACAGATATTGAGTAAATGTCATTTCATAATTATATACAACACAAGCTGCACTTATTTCCCTTTTCACCGAACGCATAAACCTATAAAAAGGTTTTGAATTATAAACCTGAGGCTTAAAAATATAAAAGAAACTTTGTAAATATCTTTGAGGATCAGAACTTACAGACAACCCGTAAAAATCACATTTTTTACTGTTAAAATTATTAATAACTTCCTCAAACGGGTAAATCGGCCCGTAATTTGAATCATTTAAAAATACCAAATCATCATCTTCTGTTAAAATACCATTATCTTTTAAATACAAATAACCTCTTTTATAAGAACCAAAATCGTATTCTTCATGCCTGTTAAACGTACAATAATTGCATAAATCTTTGATTTTTTCTAATTCTTCCGGGAATATCGGATTATCCGCAACAAAAACAATATAATCACTTATTTCATTTAAGCCTTTAAGTAATTCAATTACATAATCTTCAATTCTACCGTTTCCGGAATAAGAAGCAAAAACAGAAACTTTATGTTTAACAAAATGTTTCCTTTCGCTAAAATTCATATTTATATTTTTAGCCTCAGCAGGAAAATTCGGTGATTTTCTATCCGATAAAGAAACTCGTCTGCCTTCTTTCCAGCCCCACATTTCATAGTGGATTAACGGATCAATTTTAGCCGCTTTAACATCAGGATGCAATAAAAGATACTCTTTTGAATTAAATATAGGACCAGGGTTAACTGCACCTGAATAACCATATTTCAAATAATCAACATACGGACTGCTATTATTCTTTTTTACTCTGTCATAACGTTCACAATACCAATCATAATCAAAAAGTCTTGATTCCTTAATAATCTTCAAATTTTTTTGAGTAATTCTTGTCTTTGATCTGTGTCTTTTGGAAATCTTTATTCCTAAAATATTAACCATTTTTCTGGTTGAGTCTTTATCTGTTTTGACAACAGTCAAACCTAAAATTTTATATTTTTTCTTTTCTCCGCTACGTGTATAAAAAAGTTTCTTTAAGCTATTTAACATTTCCATTTATAATCCTCTGACATACGAATAATATTCGTTATTCTTATAAGATTCCGAGTAT
>CAMDYM010000018.1 GCA_945910425.1 uncultured Candidatus Melainabacteria bacterium
TGTTTCGGATTAAATTTAGGAACCTTTACAGTAACTTTTTTAGGGTTCTCAAAATCTAAATTTCCTATTGTAATAACTTTTTTTATGTTATTTGAAAACATATAAGCAAAAACTTCATTATGATTTGTTTTTAAAGGAGTGAAAGTTCCATCATTTAATACAGGTAAAACGCTTTTTTTAACGTCATTACCAAGCAAAAAATCATTTTTTAAATAGGTATTATCGCCCCCGGGTTTTCGTGAAAAATTAAATATATCAATCTTTCCGCGGTGTGTAAAATACGTATCATCATCTGTATTTGACAAAGGTGCAAGTTTATTACCCATTTTATACAGGTAATCATCACCTGTTTGAAAACCGTCGACAAAATATGAATTTAGCGGTAATGTTGCACTCAGCCAGATTATCATATCACTGAGCTGAGAACCTTTTAAGATTATCGGGCTAACTTCATCATGGGTTGTAAAACTTCCGATAACAGATTTTTTATCTGAGAATTTCTTTACTTCATTCAAACTGAACGAAACATCTTTATACATTTCTTTTGAGGTTTTCCAATCCTTAACATTAAAAAACGAACCGTAATAACCGTCAAAACCTGCTTCTAAAAGTTTATCATAAGAAGTAAACACACCATACTCAGAAATACCGTCCGTCCAACTGTCAGAAGACTCAGCAAGCCACAAAAATTCAGGGTCTTTTTCTCTTGAATATTCAATCAAATTTTTCCAAAATACAGCGGTTTTACAATGAGCGACATCTGCTCTAATCCCGTCAACACCAAGAGAAAGCATATATTTCACAAAATCTTTATACAAATTATAAACATTTGAATCAAGTTTATCTTCCGTACCAACAGCTAAAAGTCTTACATCAGTCCAATCAGCAGGCACGACAGGTTCGCCAGTTGGTGCTGTGACAAACAAATCAGGACGCTGTAAATATAAATCATATGATGCACAAGCAGGAACATCAACAATTATTCTTATTCCACGCTTGTGAGCCTCATCAATAAACTTTTTAGCCTGCTGTTCAGGAGTTAAGTTTGAGGTTTTATCAATCAAATCTTCATTTAGGGAATCAAATCCTGCTGCGGCATACAAACTTCCCGCCGTACCCAGAGCTTTTAATTTCCCGACAGGCGTAACGGGCAAAACATGCAGCGTATTTATCCCAAGATTTTTTAATTCATCAAGGCGTCCGACAGCATTTAAAAAAGTTCCCCGCTCTTCTCCAATATCCTCACGAATAAACCCGTCACCATCTATATCTTTAGAATTAAACGAGCGAATATTTACTTCCATTATGACAGATTCGTTATTTAAAAACCTGGTACGCAAATCATTATGCCAAGCTTCTTCTATAGACAAAGCACTCAAACAAGTTGCACTTAATAGTAAAACACCTGTAAGTAACACACGTTTAAATATTTTCATTTGCGCCCTTTCAAAAACTACTGCATAGGAATTAGTAATTCCTGATCAATATTTATTCTGTCTAAAGATTTCATATTGTTAGCTTTCATAATCAGTTCAGCCTTTTCTTGTGAATAAGAACCGTAATTCTTTTTAATAATACTTTCTACAGTATCACCGTTTTTAACAACGTATTTTTTCATCTTAGATTTATCCAAAACAGGTTCAGTTTGAGCAGGTTCCTGAGGCTCTTCAGATACCGCAACAGTTGTATTATCATTTTCTTCTGACGGGACAACCACTTTTGCTTCAACCTCTTCTTGAGCGGCATCTGCCTGATCATTTAAACTGGAAAGCTCAACAGGAGCAGATGCAAATAAAGCTTTATTACCTATATGAAGAGTTCCGCCTGATTTTGTAACAGCTAAACCTAAAATTACAAAACAAACCACAGATACAATAACACCGATTACAAAACCCAATAATATATAAGCGGCAGTGGAATTTGTACTAAACTGAGTGGTTTTAAAATTTTGCCACAGCAAATCTATTTCCTGAGCTTTACTTGCGAATAAATCTTCACTTTCATTTGTCTGTTGGTCTTCAGGTCTTACGTATTCACCTAAATCTTCATCTTTATTTTCTTTAGCCAATGTTTCTATAACATCCATTGATTCTTTTGAAAGTGTTGATCTTCTAATTGTCGAACTTTTCATAATTCCTCCCTAATAATAAAAATGGTAGCACGAAAGAGAGGATTGTTCAAGTTTTTATTAAAAAAGCAGGCAGTCTATTGACTACCTGCTTGAAACTTTTACTTAAGTATAAGAAATTACTTAACAAGTTCTTTGAATTTTTTACCGGCAGAGAAAGCAGGAACTGTTTTAGCAGCGATTTTCAAAGCTGCACCTGTTTGAGGGTTTCTGCCTGTTCTAGCTGCTCTTTTACGAGCTTCAAAAGTACCAAAGCCTACTAATGTAACTTTTTTACCTTTAGAAACTGTTTTTTGAATAGTTTCTAATGTAGCTGCTAAAATATCAGCCGTAGCTTTTTGAGAAACTTTTGCTTTTTTTGACACTTCTTTTACTAATTCTTCTTTGTTCATTATGAACCTCCTTCTTCCTTGTCTGCGGGGTTTAACCATAAACCGCAGTGTATGTGTAATCGACAAAATCATTATAACATTTTTTACAGTCCTGTCAAGGGTTTTAGTTAATATTTTTCGCAAAAAACCCGTTATATTTCATATATACTCACAGATATATGCCAAAACCCTTATAAAATAAGACTTTAAGACTCTTGATTAAGTTTGGCAAATTTCACATTTTGGTAAAAATATTGTAAAATTTGATAAGCATTATAACCTTGTTTTGCTAAATTATTGGCACCATGCTGCGACATACCAACACCATGCCCGTTTTTCTTTACATTATCATCAAACGACGGAACAGAACGTAAGTATGGTACATGCCCGCCCCAAACAGAAGTTGAAGTTTGTCCGCCTGCTGAAGCCGAGTAATATGCCGAAATTATTTGCATATCATATGTTAAAACAAGCCCGTGAGTTTCATCTACTGCTTTATTAGTAATATTTGTTTCAGATGAAGCTCCGCCATAAGCCTGATCTTCGGTATTATCTTTTAAATCATAACCTAATTTTGCCTGTTTCCCTAAATTTGCAAGCGCAAAACTTCTTGCAGCAATCGCTTGAGCCTTTAATGCTTCAAATTCCCAAGACGGCGGCATTTCTGAAGGCACTACACCTTTTAAATAGTTTTCTAAATCAATATCATTTATCACGGTTAATTTACCGTTAAGATTTTTTATCATTAATTTTCCATGATACCACTTGCCTTTTGTACTGACATAACCGTCTTTATCAGGACGAAGAACAACGGATTCTGTCCCTAATGTATAATATTTACCGCCTGATTTTATTGCAATATCGTTTTTATAAGGCACAAGAACGTAACCCTTCATTGCTGTTGTTGTACAAACCGTTTTATTGGTATGAACATCAATTAAACGCCCATCTACATTTGTACCGATTCCTGCTTCTTCAACTTGAGTAAGTAACCCTATTTTTATTGCATATGTCGGGCTTGCTATTATCAAATTGATTAATATAACAGCTATTGTAATTATAATCTTTCTCATAGTCTTTATTTTAACACTTTCACCGATTTTGTAATAAACCAAAAGTATGATTTTTACTATTAACTTCACCCACCCGCTATACCAAAACTCAAGGAGGACTGATTTTTACTGCTCCTGGTATATTCTTGTGTAGTTCCAGTAGCTTCTGAATACCTTTTTCACATAATTTTGAGTTTCTTCATACGGAATTTGCTCAACAAATTCATCAATATCCAAGTATTTCAAATCAGCTTTCCACTTTGAAACCGAACCGACTCCACCATTATATGCTGCAACTGCGTGAACATCTTTATCATTAAGCATTCCGCGAAGGATTGAGAAATAAATATTGCCAAGTTTTATATTCAATTCAGGATTTAACAAATACTGAGTATTAAACTCAATCCCGTTTTTCTGCCCGATTTCATGAGCTGTTGAAGGCATTAATTGCATTAACCCCATTGCTCCGACTGAGCTTTGGGCTTCAGAATTAAAGTAGCTTTCTTCTCTTATAATTGACATTATCAACGCATCATTATTCTTATACTGTCTTGCGTACCCGTGAACCTGGATATAATAATTCTGCGGGTAGACAAGACGCCAGCGCAAATCATTTTTAACAGGTTTCACATCAAGCTTTGCCATAGCATCCCGCGCAATTAAAGCTGATTGAGAATAGTTTCCTTTCTTATACTCAACCCAACTTTTTATAAATTCATCTTTAGAAAACTTTGCAATTAAATCGTAATCATCAACCGCTAACAAATCATGTAAAAAATCTCCCTTTGAAGGCATTTTATAAGGATAAACAACAGGTTTATACTCTAAAGAAGCCTTTATAACAGCAGGTCCTACATTATTTAAAATCCAAAACGCGCGATAAGCGTAATATGAATCAGGATATTTTTTTATAACTTCATTAAAACAATTTACAGCTTCTGCCCTACGGGAGTATTTTAATTCTGTCTTACCAAGCCAGAACATAACTTCTGCCGCATTATCATTATTTGAAAAACGGTTTAAATAATCATGGGCTAACCTTTTAACTTCCGAATAATTCTTATTTGCAAGTTCAAACTTAAATATCTGATACATAGCATTCTGCGCATAAACACCGTTCGGGTAATTTGCATATAAAGAGTTAAAACAAGCCGCTTTTTCTGTTTTTGGAGAGGCTTCACACTTCAAATTCCAGATATAATCTTTATTTTTACCCTTTGCAAGCGAGAAAAGTTTTGAGGTATAAGTGTATTTATCATCATCTTTAAATATTTTTAAATAATCACCGACAGCACGCTTATAGTCTTCATCTGCCACAGAATCCGCATATTTTAAAACACCTTCTTCAACATAAGTCTTTGTTTGTTCAAAATTCTTTTGAGCATAAGCATTTGATGCATTAAGCGCCCAAGAGTCTTTTAACGGTACATCTTTAAGAGATTCTGAGGATTCTTTATACATTGAAGCCAAATAATAAGCTTTTGAAACAAGCAACCTGTCAGATGTTGAAATATCAGGATTAAACTTTTTCCACGTATTAGCCACATTAACAGCTAACCTTCCGTCAGGCGCATGATCTAAATAATCACGAAACGACTGCTCTATTTTTGCTGATTTTTTAGCTTTAAAAGGAGATTTTGAATACTTTAATCTGGCAGATTCAATTCTTGCATTATAATACTTTGACGCAATCTTATAATCTTCATCTATATCTGATTTTGCAACCCTGTTAAAGTATTTTTGAGCCTTTGCGGGGTTTTCATCAATAAGGAGCTGCCCTGCTTGGTATCTTGCTTCCATGCTTAACTTACTTGACGGATAATATTTAAACAATTTTTGATAAATTTTTAACTCTGTTTTTTTATCTCCAAGAGCCTTAGCGCACAAAGCCTGCCGATATAAAGCCATTGGTTTTAACGCCGATAAATATCCTACTTTTGAAAACAAATAATATGAATTTGAATAATTCTCGTTATCATAATCTTTTAAGGCATTTTTATACACTCTAATAGTTTTTCCCGCAGGCTGATATACCTTCGCAAAGAAAAATCCAAAACATAGCATTATAACCAGTATTGATATTTTTAATGTATTTTTATACATATCCCTCTTCTATACAGTTTACCAAATTTAAAACTAAAGTAAAAATATTTATAAAATATTTACATGACCTTTTTTAAAAATATTTACTCCATATAATAAAATAAACGAAAGGATAAAACAATGCCAAACTGGGAAAAAGGATTAATCGCACTTGGAATAAACTTAGTATTAATCTTAATCTTATTTACGATAATAAATATTGTTGATAAAAAAATCATAAAAAAAATACGTAATCAGGAAGCCAATTCTCCGTTATTACGTTTCATCCCGATTATAATGAAATTATTAAAAGCAATCATTATCTTTATCGCAATCACAGGACTTTTACAAAGCCAAGGATACTCAATATCATCAATACTGGCAGGGTTTGGGATAGGCGGTATCGCTGTTGGTATGGCCGCTAAAGACGCGCTGGCTAATATCTTTGGCAGTCTTGAAATCCTTTCTGATCATGTTTATAAAATAGGTGATTATGTCAAGGTTAACGGAATTGAAGGCTATGTTGAAGATATCAATATCCGCTCTACAAAAATAAGAGATTTGGATAATTTTTTAATAAATATTCCAAATAATATTGCCGCAAACACAATTATAACAAATGTTTCTCAAGCTAAAAAACGATTTATAAATGTTACTTTCGGGGTTGTTTATTCAACAAATAACGATAACATAAAACTTGCTCAAAATATATTAAAAGAAACCGCAATAAATCACAAAGAAATTCATAACGAGTTCACCGTCGCAGTTCATGACTTAGGTGAAAGCTCAATAAATGTCAGGTTTCGCGGTTATGTAAAATCAGGTTCTTATGATAAATTTCTAAAAGTTCGCGGAGAGTTTTTGGAAGAGGTTATCAAAAAATACCGTGAAGCTAACATTAATTTCGCATTCCCATCACGCTCAGTTTATATAGAAAGTGATAATACAAAAATTGAAAATTAAAATTATTGCACTTGGCAAAATAAAAGAAAAATTTCTAAAAGAAGGGGTAAACGAATTTCTAAAAAGGCTTACCCCGTACGCTTCCGTTACGGTTCTTGAACTTTCTCCGATTGAAATCAAAGATGAAAACCTCACTGAAAAAATTTTGGAAGAAGAAGGTGAAAAAATTCTATCAAATATCAAACCGCTTGATTACGTTATTACAATGGAAATTGAGGGAAAACAATTATCAAGTGAGAATTTTGCCGATAAAATTACAGACCTTACAAATGACGGAGTACAAGAAATAGTTTTTGTAATAGGTTCTTCTTGCGGGATTGGTAAAAACGTTTCAAAACGCGCAAACTTTAAAATGAGCATGTCTAAAATGACATTCCTGCATCAATTTGCAAGGTTAATTCTTGTTGAACAAATTTACCGCGCATTCAAAATTATTAAAGGCGAAACATACCACAAATAGTGCTCGCCGCACGGGGTACTTTGCTACTAACTGCTTTAAACTTTGAAAGACTTACGCGCTCCGCGGGGTACTTCGTACTGTAATTTACTACAAATTGTAACTCACTGACTCCAACAGTTCAGCTCCGCAAGGTACTTCGGATCATTATTAAAGTTTATGTGTCACAAGCGCATAGATATCATTAAATATCAACAAAAATGCAAGTATTACTATTAACGCGAAAAATACCGTGCTTGCAATCTCTATAGCCTTCTCGCTGACAGGTTTTCCTCTGAGTTTTTCTATAATTAAAAACATCATATGACCACCGTCTAACGCAGGTATAGGCAAGAAATTCAAAATAGCAAGCCATGCTGAAATAATTGCCGTTAACAATAATCCTGAAGCTAATCCGCCGCTTTGTATCACATCACCGCCAATTTTAGCTACAGCAACAATACCATGCATTTCTTTTGCAGGAATTTTACCTGTTACAAGCTGATAAAATCCGTATATCTGCATTGCGGTTTGCTTCCAAAGATATTTTGAACCTTCTGTTACGATTTGAGGCAGGGTTTTTGTTTTTACGGTAATTGCCTCGATTTTTGGCATAACCCTGATTAAACCTTCATTATCAGGGTAAATCGTTTTAAGATTAACCTCTTTACCCCCGCGCAAAACCACAATATCTAATGGTCTTACATTGTCCGATATCGCATAAGCAACATCTTCCAAAGTATATGTACCATCAGAAGTGTAGGTCGTCTTTTGGATAAGTTCATCTCTTAGTTTAATTTGATTAGAGTTAAGTTTTAATTGGTTATCTTTATAAAAAGCAACACCTTTTAAAATATCATCATCCAGTTTTAATGCAGGTTCTGTCAAGTTTTGCGGGAGTTTAACATCTGTAGCTTCTGCAATAACACCGTCTTTATTTACCTTAGGATTAAGTTTTTCAAGCTTTGCCAAATTTTCATCTATTGTAACTTGTTCAACTCTACCGTCATAAGCTGAACTGTTTTTGATATATGTAGTAAAGGCATAACCTGAATTGATATCAGAACCGTTAATCGTTAAAATTCTATCACCATTTTGCATCCCACCTAAATATGCAGGCGAATTACCTTCCTGTAAAACCTTTCCTGCATAAACCTGTTGAGTTCCTGAAGGCAATTCGCCCCAGATTCCTGCGACAACGAAAACCAAAAGAAATGCAACAACAAGGTTCATAAGAACACCTGCTGATATTACAATCATCCTCTTCCAAACAGGATTATTGACAAATCTTTCCATTGAATCCATAGGCAAGTCAGAATCTTTTTCATCATCAGGAAAAGCTACATATCCGCCAATTAAACAAGCGTGAATAAGGTATTCAACATCACCGATTTTTTTACTCCAAAGAGTAGGTCCGATAGGAAATCCCAGTGCAAACTTTGAAACTTTAATTCCTAATGCTCTTGCAGCAAAGAAATGTCCCATTTCATGTATAAGGATTAAAAATCCTAACAGTAAAATCATTATAACTATAGACATAAATACCTCATTCTATTTATTGTTTGCCCCCGTGACGGGTGGTTAAAGCTTACTTAAACTGTTCCAAAAATCTTATATCATTATTAAAGAACAATCTGATATCGTCAACCGCATACTTAAGCATAGCAAGTCTTTCAACACCCATACCAAATGCAAACCCTGAATATACGTCAGGATCAATTCCGACACCTTTTAATACATTAGGATCAACCATGCCTGCACCTAAGATTTCCAACCAACCTGTACCGGAACATGTTCTGCAACCTTTACCTTCGCACATAATACATTGAACATCAATTTCGGCTGACGGTTCCGTAAACGGAAAGAAACTGCTTCTAAATCTTGTAGGACGGCTTGCTCCAAAATAAAGTCTTATAAATTCGTTTAAAACACCTTTTAAATCACCAAATGTTATGTTTTTATCAACATAAAGTCCTTCAATTTGATGGAAAAAGTTATTTTTACGTGAATTAATATTTTCGTTTCTGTAAACTCTACCCGGAGCGATAACTCTTATCGGAGGTTTTTGACCTTCCATAGCGTGAATTTGAGCACCTGATGTTTGGCTTCTCAAGATTACGTTTGACGCGATATTTGTATAGAATGTATCCTGCATATCACGTGCAGGGTGGTCTTTCGGAACATTTAACATGTCAAAATTGAAATACTCTGTTTCAACTTCAGGTGAATTTTCATTAGCTACAACCGAAAATCCTAAACTTTGGAAAATAGAAACAATTTCATTAGTGGTTGACGTTAACGGATGAACATGACCCATTGAAATATATTTTCCCGGTAAAGTTACATCAATTCTTTCTTTTTCAAGCTTTTTATTAAGTTCTTGTTCATAGAAAACTTTGAACTTTTCTGAAATTGATAATTCAAGTTTTTGGGTAATTTCATTTGCCAAAGAACCAACTACTCTTTTATCTTCAGGCGATAAATCTTTCAAACCTTTTTTTATTTCGTTAAATTCACCTTTACGGCTTAAATATTTGAATTTTATATTCTCTAAATCCTTAACGGTAGCAGCTTTTTCAATATCTGCAACTGCACTTGAATAAATTTGTTCTAATTGTTCTTTCATTTCTAACCTCTATATATTTAAAATTTCATTATATTTTTTCTCAAACCCGATAGTGGTTTTAACGCCATGCCCCGGAAAAACTTCTGTTTCATCAGGCAGTGTAAACAGTTTATTTTTAATACTGTCAACAATATTTTTTAAGCTGCCGCCTGTCAAATCGCACCTGCCGACACTTGATTGAAACAATGTGTCGCCTGAAAACAGTTTATCACCGATAAGATAGCACATACCGCCTTGCGTATGCCCCGGAGTTGAGATTGCTTTAATTGTTATATTTCCAATCACAAATTCATCTCCGTCATGTACAAAATGATTTATGCCCGAAATATTAACAGGTACCATTCCTGCAAACATTTGCATCATATCAGGAACAAGTCTGACTTGTTCCATATCATCTTCTGATACATAAGTTTCAACACCGAAAACCTCTTTGAATTTATCAACGCCTAATAAATGATCAAAATGTCCGTGAGTTAAAAGAATATATTTCAAATTAACCCCTGACTCTTTTACCGCGTTGATAAACTCAGGACGATCAGATGAGCAATCAATCAAAACAGCATCATTAGTTTTTTCGTCTATGATAAGATAATTATTTGCGTCAATCGGACCTTCAATAAAAGTTTTTAAAATCATTTAAAATTTACCTATTTACCTCTGACGACTTCAAAAATTTTCTTACACATTGCAAAAAGATCTTTCGCATCACTTAGCGCGACCATATTAGGTCCGTCACAAAGCGCTTTATCAGGATTTGGGTGAACTTCAAAGAATAAAACATTTGCTCCAACTGCCATAGCAGCCTTTGCAAGAACAGGAACAAATCTTCTGTCACCACCCGAACAATTACCGTTAGCCCCCGGTAATTGAACACTATGTGTCGCATCAAATACAACAGGATACCCAAAAGTTTGCATAATCGGGATTCCTCTAAAATCTGTCACAAGGTTGTTATAACCAAATGATGAACCTCTGTCGGTTAGCATAATATTAGTATTTCCTGAATCTTCAACTTTTCTAACCAAGCTTCCCATTTGCTCAGGAGCTAAGAATTGTCCTTTTTTAATATTAACAATTTTACCCGTTTTAGCTGCTGCAACAAGTAAATCGGTCTGGCGGCACAAAAACGCGGGAATTTGAATAATATCTGCAACTTTTGCCGCCACTTCAGCTTGATCGGGGGTATGAATATCTGTTACTATCGGCAAATCATACTTATCTTTTACCTCTTGAAGCATTTTCAAACCTTTTTCAAGTCCCGGACCTCTGAATGAAGTGATAGAAGAACGGTTTGCCTTATCAAATGAAGATTTGAATACAAAATTTATATCCAATTCTTTTGTAATTTCTTTTAAACCCTTAGCAGTTTGGTCTAAAATTTCTTGGCTTTCAATAGCGCAAGGACCCGCAAGAATAGTTAATTTATCCCCGCCAATCTCAAAATCCCTTAATTTAATTCTCTTAATATTTTCCATACGAAAATTATATGAAAAATAAACTAAATTATCAAGTCTTGAGTTCTCGCTCCAATATGGCAATTTCAGCTTGCACCTGTTCAATTCGTATTTGCAAAGAATTTTTTTCGGAAGGTGTTTTTGCCATAGTCAACTGATCTTGTAATCTTTTAAGTTTTTGTGCCAGCATCTTAAGTTTACGCAGAATTGCTTCTCTTCTGGCACTGCTTATCCCACCTGATGCTGAGCAGCAGTGATGCTTTTTGTATAAATTTTCAGGATCATTGTTGTTATACCAATAATTAAAATTGAGCATAAAATTCCGCCATTATACTTACCTGCTTATATAAAACATTTTTTCTAAAAGTTTTTTCATATAACGGCAAAATCGTTACAATTTATAACAATTAATAATTCATTTTCCAACCATCTTCTATAATTTTCCTTGAACAAGACAAACCTGCACCTTGTTTATTACAATCTGTGGTATCATCCATATACGGTACAATAGATGTTGAACCGCCTTTTAATCCGAACGCAAATATGTCACGTCCTATAATATTTGGAGGAGAAACACCATTTATATCTATCATAAATGCGGCATACATTTTTTTATTATACAACGGCCACAATACACTACCACCTGTGCCATCAGCAAAATACATCACAACAGTTGCTCCATTTTTTAACTGCATTCTACGACAATGGCCGGCTTCAAACACATAATACCCTGTTGCCCAACCCGGAACATGCATTGCAAAGGTACCATTCAGCATTTTTGCTTTTGACGATAAGCCTGTTGTTTCATATTTATAATTTCCTTTATCTGTTATTGATATTGCAGATAACTCTGTCGCATATCTTTTAAAAATTTCAAGGTTATACCTGTCATCAGAATCCGTATTTCTAATGGTAAACCTCCAATCTTCAGGATTTCCGTATTCATCATTTAAAGTTTTTTGGGCCACCAAAAGTTTACTGTAAATGGCTTTTAATTGCATAGGATATGCGATTCTTCGGTAGGTATTAATAATCAGAGGTATTGTTATTGCGGCAACTACCCCGATTACTCCAAGGGTAATTAATATTTCTGCAAGGGTAAACGCGCGTCGCGCAAAGCTTAAAGAGTTACCCCCCCCGAAATTTTAATTATAGCTTGATTTTTCATACTTTTTCCCCTTTCTTACTCAACAACAACCCTTGCAGGGAAGTTGCTTTTTAACAGTGAATTTGCAAACTGCTGCGCTTTTTCTCTTGATGAATACGAACCAACTTGTAATGTATAATATCCGCCCATATTTTTAACAATAGGAGTTACACCTAAACCTGCGTCCTGAATTATACTTTTAGCAACATCCGCTTGCTTTTCTGTGGCATAATAACCCACAACAACTTTAGCATTAACACTTGGTGTTACAACAGGAGTTTTAGGTGCCGCAGAAGAAGGTTTTGCTGTATCTTTTGCCGTATGATTTACAGAATCCTGCACCTCATTAAGATGTTGTTCAGTTACTTTATTTTCCTCTACTTTATTTTTTTCAGCTTCCATTTCACCGACAGTTTTTCGACGTTGTTTAGGTAAAATTACTCTTTCATCAAGTTCAGGTGAAAACATTTCTTCTTCACCCTCTTTTTTACCTTCATCTTCCATTTTTAACTTACGAAGCCTGTCATCTACAATTGATGTTCCTGCCGTATCTTCGTCTTCTGCGACTACTGCATTTTCATCGTTTACAGAAATCGCAACATCTACATTTGGCGATAAAATCTTTGCAAACCCAAGGATTATCAAAACTCCAACCATAAACACCGATACAAATATCATTAAATCCCTGTTATTTGAAGCTTTGGCTTTCTTTTTCTTATTGTAATCTTCATAAGAAAAATGTGTTGTGTCTTCATATTTATCAGTATTTTTCAGCATTAAACACCTCGTACTTTCGTACTTGCAAGAACAATATCTTCAATCTCTTCAGAATACCTTTTCATAACGTCTGTTGCAAATTCTTTTATATCCTTAATTCCCATATCGCTATCTAACCCCGAAACAGGGATAGGCGCCCCGTCAGACAATATATTTACCCCCGTATGGATAAGAACAGATGTCATAGATTTTGTTGCGATAGAAACGGATAATTTTTTATCATTTACAAACAAATCATCCCCGCTTCTTTTAACGTTAAACCCGCGAGCTTCCAGTGCTTCTTTTATACAGCAGATTAAAAGCCTTTGCCTGAAAACACCTTCAACAAGCTCAATATTAAATTGTTCAGATATAAAACTAAGCATATATTTGCTGTAAATCGGTTCATCATTAATAACATCTTCAATATCAACCATATCGGTTAATTTCACTTCGCATTCACCGCAAAAAGCCACAATCGCGTCGCCTTGAATTTTAAAATTCTTATAAATCCAATGAGGAGCTAACTGAGAGCCGATATATTTAATTTCTTTATCTATAAATAATGTTTTCATCTCTTACTCAAAAAGAACCTTTATATACTTTTGGTCATGGTTTGCAAGAAGCGCGTTTTTTAACCTCACACATGACTCACATATCCCGCAATGCTTTTCACCGCCTTGATAGCAGCTTCTGGTCAATTCCAAAGGAACATGACTTTTCAAAGCTAACATGACTATATCATTTTTATCGTTATTTATCAAGGGTGCAACAACTTTAGGGGGGAAAATTATTTTAGTATCGTTACCCTTATTTAAGCTGCCGTCAAAAAGTGAGTTTTGGGTAGAATATTCAAACTCTTTATTAAGAGCGTCTATAAATTCCTGCCTGTTATCGGGAAAAGTCTGAGCTTCTTCTTTATTTGCACCGATTAAAATATAATCATACCCGTAAGAATCCGCAAAACAGCCTGCAATATTTAAAAACAAACCGTTACGATTAGGAACCCAAACAGATTTTGCAGATTGTTCGGAATTTATAAGTGCATCGCCTGTCGGCACAGAATCATCTGACACAAGAGAGGTTTTTGTAATTTCTTTCAGCCAGTCTAATTTTATTACCTTATGCTCAATCCCGTAATAATCGCAAATCTTTTTGGAAGCTTCAATCTCTTCTTTACCTGACTTTTGTCCGTAATCAAAGGTCAGGGCAAGTTCAACATTTAATTCTTCTTTTTTCAAACCTAAACTTACTAATGAATCCAATCCGCCTGATAACAATATCAAAGATTTAACCATTATTCTTCCTCATACTCTTCAATAATTGATACGGCTTCAACTTTTAAATCATCAGAAAAATCCTGCGAAGCTATAACTTCATCAAGAATACTTCTATCTGACATGTTATACAGCGCAATCATGGCATTTTTCTTAACTTCAATATCAGAATCTTCATATAAAACATGCTTGATTGTTTCAAAAGCTTTCGGGTGCTCACTATCCATCAAAGCTTCTATTGCATTAATTCTTACCTGAGCGGATTCATCAGATAACGAGGTTTTTAAAGCCCTGAAAACTCTTTCATTATTAAGAAATCCGACCTTAATAAGAGCCTCTATTGCCCGTTCTTTTAAAAACGAAAACTTATTCATTATACCCTGTTTTGTTTCTAATATACTCACCAAAGGGTCAATCGCTCTTGAATCACCAAGTAATCCTAACGCGGAAACTGCCGACTCTCTTAGATAAACTGATTTTTCATCTTCATCATTAACAACATCAATTAACGGAGCAACAGCAAACCTGTCGCCAATCCTTCCTAAAGCGTCAGCGCATGCCAGCCTTACCCTGTAATTTTCGTTCTTATTATTTAAACAATACAATAATGAAGATACAACATCTGTATTTTTGTGGTTAGCAATAGCCTTAGCGCACATAACCCTGACATTATTATATTTCTCTCGAACATCGTCCTGAGCTGAATCTGCATTTCTTAACAGCAAAATATCAACCAGATACTCAAGACTTGACGGATCTCTGTACATATCAAGCGAACGAATTAAATGCATTATAATATCAGGTTCTTTTGCATTAATAAGCATGTAATTATATATAGTAAGCAAATCACTTTTTGAATAATCAGAAGCTAAAGCATCAATCTTAGGTGTAACAACATCGGCACCCTCACCGCTAAATAAGCCGCAATTACGTGCAATTAATTCTAAATTTAAATCAGTGTTACTGCTCACCATTAAGCCCTCACTTTGCACTTATAGTATAATAAATAACTTATTAATTCAATATTATATATTATATAAATATTAAGCGTAACTTTAACAATTAATTGTAACATTTTTTTAACCTCATGGCAAAATTTATTTTTCTTTGATTTAAAATAATTGTATAGCAGTTTACTTAAAGAAATGGTGTAAAATGAATATCGACTCAATTAAAAATTATCCCACCGGCTCGACGCTCAAGCATAAGCAGAAGAATAAGCTTACTGCGCTTGACTATAGAGAGAGTATGAGTGTGTGTGACAACAAAAATGTGAATAGAGGATATTTTAGCGGCAGCTTTACGGGTACAAACGGAGCTGCCGTTAAGTTTATGGATAAATGCCTCAACAAAGTTAACAAATTATGTGATGACAAAACAGTTGTTGCTCAAAACCTTGTAGCATTAATTTTGGCAACATGTTTCAGACCTATCGCAATTATGGCACTTCCTGATAAGAAAAAGGATCCTAACGATAAAGGAAGTAACTGGAAAAACAAAACAAAAGCTTCAGCTCATGCTATCGCTTCGGGTCTTGTAGGTTTCGGATTCTCAAGTATTATCATGTACCCGCTTGATAAAGGCGTTAAAAAACTTAAAGCCGCAGCTAAGAATTTTGAAGAAGGCGGATTTAATAAAATTTTAACCCCTGAAAGAGTTGCTAAACTTAAGAAAATTTATCAGGTAGACGATTTAAAAACACTTGAAAAATCTAAAGTATTTGAAAAAGTAACAAAAGTAATCAATATGGCTCCTGATACATTTGTATTTGGTATAGCTAAAGCTTGTTTAACAATTGCATTAATTCCTCCGATTTTGAAATTCTTCGGATGGGATGATTCAAAACCGAAGGATTCTAAACCCGCTCCGGCTTTAGCAGCAGCAAAACCAAATATGGAAAATTTCATAGGAGGGCAGAAATAATGAACGTGACATTACAGACAAAAAATTTCAACCCTCAATACAGAAAATATAACAACAGAAATAATCAACAAACATTTACGGGCGGAATGGAAATTCCGGGTTCATCTAAATTACTTAACCCGATAAGAAATTTAGTTGACAGCGCAACCTCAAAAGTTGCAGAACAGTATACCGCAAGAATTTATACTTCAAAAGCAGCAGAATGGCTTGCAAACAGAACAGAAAAATTATCCAGCGTAGTTGATCATATGCAGGTAATCGGTTCTGTTATAATTTCCGGTATGTATATGTTAAGAAGTCTGCAAAACAAACAACTTAGTAAAGATAAAGACAGTAGAAATACTCTTATCATCAACCAGGGTCTGACTTTCGGTCTGGCTACAGCAAGCGGATATGTTCTTGACAGCAAATTAGACAACATCTGGGAAAAATTCACTCAAAAATACGCGGCAAGACAACTTAATGATGATAAATTCGTCGAAAAAATTTCAGAATTAAATGACGTTATTATCAAAAAAGCGGAAGCAGAATTTGGTAAACCGTTCAAAAAACTTACCAAAAAACAAAAACCGAAACTTGTAACCGCATTGAAATACTTAGAAGATAATCTTCCAAATTCTTCAGTAACATCAAGAGTTCGCGGTATGGGAGTTCTGAAAAAACTAGCTGTATTCGGTACAGTTTACAGATTCCTCGGACCGGTTGCAGTAACTCCGTTTGCCAATATGATTGGTAACAAACTCGCTGCATCTAATAAAGCTAAAAAAGAAGCCGCAGCAAACAAAACAGCAGCATAAAATAAATTTCTGCACAACTTAATATATAAAAAAGCCTTGATTTTATATCAAGGCTTTTAAATATGGAATTATTCCGTCATTGCGAGAAAAATAATTAATGGTAACGAACTTATTCTCTTATTGACTTATAAACTTTTATTTAGATAATTTTTCAGGCATACAAAAATACGGATTATTTTGAACTTTTGCCCAAGCTATATATGCCTTATTCCCGGAAATTGTCGTTGTTGAAAGAATTTTATACTCTTTTTTATTTGTCTTAGGGTCAGTCTGCTCGCCATAAACATCTAATTCATATTTTTCAATATCCTTACCTTTTGCAATCATAGCCTTGTATAAATCATCAACCTGAACAGTTGTAAAACGGCAATTTAAACGGTATTTATCCGTAGGTGACGCAATAGTTTCCTGATATCTACACATACCGTTTTTCCAGCCGATAATGTTACGGTGTGTAGTAAACTGTTTTCCCTCAAATTCAGAATTAACGGTTTCTTCGTATCTTTCACAATCTTTAAAATGTTTCACAAACTTAGATGAAAACTTGGTAATCTCTGCAGCATAAGCACAAAGTCCGCCAACAATAGTCAAAACTGTTAATATAAGTAAAGATTGATAAAACTTTTTCATTCCCTCTTCCCCCTTTGATATTATTATAACAGAAATTTCATTTTAGTAAAGGTACTTCGTACTGTATTATACTACCAATTACTTTGCACTTTGCGAGATTAACGCGCTCCGCAGGGCGCAAAAAAAAGCTATGTACTGAGGTGCATAGCTGTTGATTAGGGATATGTGTATCTTAGTTTCTAAGGAGTATAGTTTTATATTAGCACCTCTATTTTTTTTGAAATCATACAAATTGATGAGATTTGAATTTATTCTATAAAATTTATCTCCTCTGATAAATTCTCCCTAACTTTCTTTATTAAATTCTCCGGCATTATATCCAAAGCTTCCGAAATTCGCCAGAATGTCGTAAACTGTAAATCCGATTTTCCAAGCTCTACATCTGACCAAATAGATTTTGATACATTTAATTCATTTGAAATTAAACTTATTGATTTCCCTGTTTTTAAGCGTAATTCTTTGATTGTTTTTGCAACTGCTTTTAATATTATTGTTCTTTTCTTTTTATTTTCCGCTTGCATAATTTTATGTTATCGTTTATTATGTTTATACTGTTCGGAATTACCTACATGGAGGTTGTATTATGCATAAAGGATTTACTTTGGCGGAAGTTCTGATTACCTTAGGAATAATCGGTATTGTTTCCGCGATGACTATACCTAATCTTATAAGCAAACATAATAAAAGAACAATTGAAACAAGATTGTTTAAGATTCACTCAACCATTCTGCAAGGTATAAGAATGGCACAGGCAAATTCTGATTCAAATTTTAACCTAGATAACTTAGCACAAGATACAACAACAAGTACAAGTTCTTTTTCTTGGGAAAAAAGCAGAGCAGTTTTTGAAGAATATTTTTCACCTGTATTTAAAGTTGTTCACAGATATCCAAAAGGAACACAATTTCGAGTTTATTCTGCGGATGGGTCAACAGAAGTCGGTCAAATCGACTACAATTCTTACATTGTCACACTGACAGACGGAACAACAATAGGATTTGTAAAAGCTGGAAACAGTGAAAGATTTTATATTGATGTAATATTAAACCCAAACCGTAAAAAACTAATCAGCGGACGTGATACATTTTTTATGCTTTATGATACCGACGGTTTTGGTAATTTTTCATTTAAAACTCTAGGCGCATACCATAAAGAAAACTATAAAAAATATTGCGCATCACATGAAGCACGACCCGCAGCAGCAATATACCCGTCATATTTTTGCACAACACTGATATTTAAAAACAATTTTAAAATCCCTGACGATTATCCTGTCAAATTATAAAAAATTTATAGTATAATCATAATATGAATATAAATCAGGAATTTGAAACAATAGCAGCAATCTCAACCCCCTTAGGCACAGGCGGTGTTGGGGTAATAAGGATTTCAGGAGATAAAAGTTTTGATATCGCCTTAAAAATATCAGATAGAGAAAATTTACCCCCGGGAAAAATTTGCCATGGTTGGATTATGGACAATTGCGTAAAAATTGATGAAGTCGTAATATTACCGTTCAAAAACCCTAACAGCTACACGGGTGAAGATGTTATAGAAATCCAATGTCACGGAGGGGTTAATGTTGTTAGAAATATTCTTGATGTAGTATTAAAAAACGGAGCAAGAATGGCGGAGCGCGGAGAGTTTACAAAACGTGCGTTTCTAAATAAAAAACTTGACCTCTCACAAGCCGAAGCCGTTGATGATTTAATTCATGCTAAAACCTCAAATTTTGCAATACAATCAGCCAAAAACTTATCAGGTGTACTAGCTTCAAAAATCAACGAAATCAAAGGTGAAATATTTGAAACAGCATCAAGAATTGTTGCAGGAATTGATTTCCCCGAAGACGTCGCAGAACCTGAATACACTTGGCTTATTGAAAAATTCAACAGTTCACTATCTGAAATCAACAAAATTCTTGATTGCGCTAAATCATCTGACATTCTGCGCCAAGGAGTTAAAGTTGCAATAGTCGGACGCCCGAATGTCGGAAAGTCTTCGTTATTCAATGCCTTACTAAACCTTGACCGCGCTATAGTAACAGATATTGCAGGCACAACCCGCGATGTTATCAAAGAAACAATTGACTTAGGCGTTTCTGTTACTTTAATTGACACAGCAGGAATACGAGAAAACGAAAATATTGATAAAGTCGAAGAAATCGGGATTGAATACTCAAAACAATCCGCACAGGAAGCCGATTTGGTTGTATTTTTGTATGATGCTCAATCTGGTTTAACAAAAGAAGATAAAGAAATTTACGAAATAATAAAAGACAAAACCCACATAAATGTTGCAAATAAAATTGATTTAACGGAAAACTTCAAGCCTGAGTTGGAAAATACTCAAACAATTTCGGTTTATTCAAAAGTCGGTTTAGAAAAATTTAAAGATGTTTTAAAACAAACCATTTTTAAATTCACCCCCGAAGACACAGAATTTGTCACAAACCAACGTCAGCAAACTTGTCTTTTAAGATGTAAAGAAGCGCTTGAGCGCGCCTTGCAAGCCGCAAAAGCAGAAGAGCTTCAGGATATGATTTATATAGATTTAAAATCTGCACTGCTTTCCCTTGATGAGATAACGGGCGAAGTAATCACAGATGATATTTTAAATAACATTTTTGACCATTTTTGTATCGGTAAATAGTTAGTTTACACCGATTAAACCATTGTGCGGAGTAAAACGGCAAGCTCCTGCTTCGTAGGGTTTTCCTGCATAAGTAAACGAATATTTTACACACCTGTATGGATTTTTGAAGGTTTTACCCCCAATCGTATAGATTTTATTTTTTCTATCTGGTCCGCCGTAATATTGCTCAAGCCGAAAATCTTTAACACCCCGAGCTGCTAATTTATTACTCATTCCGCAATAATCTTCTGATGGAATATTATCAAACTTTTTATCAGACCAAGAAAGTATTTTTTTAGCATTTTTAGTTAACATTTGCTTAATTTCATTAGCTGATTTATTAATTTCAGCCTCAGTCATTTTACGACAGACAGGCACAACTGGCATTACCTTAACTTTTCTCGGAACAAACTGTTCTTCCGTCTTCTTTTTTTCACGCTCTACAACCACAACATCTGCCATTACAGGTAATGTTATTGCAATCATTAAACATATTAAAATAAACTTTTTCATACTATTTTGAATTGAAATTTTTATATTTATAACTTAAAATACTGTAACTTGAAACATCAGCTGAATTATCATCTCCGTAAAACACAGAAGTTTGGGTAGCTTTTTTGTAATTTTCTTCGTCCAGTTTTTCCTGCTTTGTACAAGAATGAGTAAACGCAGCAATTTCGGCACTTGTTATTCTGCCGTCGTGGTTTGTATCAATTTCATCAAAATTTTCTAAGATTTTGCTAATCATATCTGTTGAATAAGAGCCGCTTGCGGCAAGCTGCGATAACTCATTACGAGAAACTCCGGATGTTGCAATGGTGTTTGTCATATTATTCATCTCATCAGCACTGATTACGCCATCCCCGTCTTTATCAAGTGTTGAAAAATTATTCTGTAAATATGATGCAAAGGATTGGTTTAAAGTCAAATAATTAGTATTATCCGTGCGGGCTTTGGTAATATTTTTATATGTAACCCCGTCTTCAGGATAAAGCGAAGCCAGATATGCATAAGTATTTGTTAAATTTGATGCGATATTATTAATAATTGAAGAACCTGCTGCCATAAGCCTAAAACCTTTCTAATTACTGCCTTAACCTTATAATAATGTTTTTTTTTAGAATGTCAAGTCCTCGCCGGACGGGGTAATATGCTACTAACAGCTTTGCACTTTGCTATGTAAATGCGCTCCGCGAGGGTGGCTCCGCCACGGAGTTGTCGTTTAATGAGTAGTGCTGGCATCGCCGGACAGGATACTACGCCACAAAAAGCTTTGCACCAAAACATACCATTTACCCCTTTCTTTGCTATAATATAAACGGAGGGAAGTTATGTTAAAAGAAAAAGATGAAATAATAAAGGTTTTAAATAACGGAGGAGTAATCGCTTACGTTACAGATACCGTTTGGGGTTTAGGGTGTTTGCCAAACAACGAAAAAGCTGTAAAAAAAATCTACGAAATAAAAAAACGCGAAGCTCAAAAACCGCTTATTTTAATGTCTGATGAAGTTTATCATCTTTTAGATTACGTCAAACCTATCCCCAAAATAGGACAAAAACTTATAAAAAAATACTTTCCCGGCGCTCTTACAATTGTTACCGAAAAAAGCGAAAAAACACCTGACTACATTACATCAAATATGGTAACTGTCGGGATAAGAGTTCCCGATAACGAAATTTTCAGACAAATTTGCGAAATCATCCCGGGACACGTTCTTGCAACAACAAGTGCCAATCTTTCTCATCAGCCTTCAGCTAAAACATACGAACAAACACTTGAAAATATGACAGGACTTGCAGATTTAATTATCAATGATTACGGACACTCGGCGAAAGGCTTAGAATCAACAGTTGCCGGAGTTTTTGGAGATGAAGTCAGAATTTTCAGACAAGGTGCAATTAAATTAGATTTGTAATAAATTTGAAATTATTTTTGTTTTTTATAAAATAATAAAGACAAGGGGAATTTTTATGGAAATTATTTTATACATAGTTTATTTATATGTAATTATTTACACAATTTACTTTCTGGCACTTGCGCTTAGAAATCTCAAAGACAGACCGTTTTCTATCGAAAGAAAATATTCAAAATATGATGATGTTAAAAGTAACTTTGCTGTAATAATTTACAGCCATAACCATAAAGATTGCCTGCAAGAACTTGTTGAACAAATTAAAATGCAGGATTATCCTCTTGCAAACTTCAAGGTTTACGCTATATTAGATGATTGCAACGACGGCTCTGAAAAACTTTTTGAACACGATAATTTTGTCCACGTTATGAATGTGCAGGATGTCGGAACTTTAGGCAAAAATAAAGCAATTTCTATGCTGTTAGAAGAATTAAATAAAGATAATACAATTGATGCTTACATTTTTATTGACGGAATAAGAAAAATTGACACAGACTTTTTAACACTTGCTAACGCGTCTTTACAAAGAGCAGACGCTGTTACAGGTGAATTAAATATCAATAGAGATAACCTTGATATTGTCGACAAAATCAAAGCCGTTTACAAAAAATATCAGGCGAACTTTTTCAAACAGGCAAGAACACTTTTAGGACTTGCAACTTTAGTTGATTCAGGCTTGTTTATAATAAAAAAATCTGCACTTGATGATATCAACGGAGTAAACTTTAAAGATATTAACAGTGAACTTGAATTTAGCTTGTTATTATCTCAAAGCGGTCACAAATGCGTTTATAACCCGAATATCCAATCATACATCTTAGGTCAGGATTGCTTATTCAAAAAACCTAAATTATCAAAAAGATTTAATTTACTAAAAACTAATTTTAAAAACCTCAAAACAATAAACTTCCCGTTTATTGAGCATATTTGTTCACTAATTAACCCTAATTGCTGGCTCTTAACAGTAGCTTATGCAATATTAATTCTGTACTCATACCATTATCCGTTCATCGTTAAATGTAACGTTGTAATATTTTCGGCAGCAATCTTGCTGGCTGCATTTGGTATAAGTCTTGTTAACGCAAAATTAAATTTAAACGAAGTTCTTATGCTTTTATGTTATCCGATTTATTCAATCTGCCACATAATCAAAAACTTCCCGCCTGTAAGATATTTACTGAAAAAAATCGGAGCAGGTTCAGATAAAGAAGTTGATAAACTGGTTATTGACGTTTTGGTTCAAACAAAACACGGTGACAGAGGATGTAAACTTGAATTTATATCAACAGAAAGCGGATTATCTAAAATCAGATTTATTTATAAAAATAAAAAATATACAACATCTCCTCACTTGAGAATGATTGATGCTTTGCAGCAATTAAAATCAAAAATGGAAGATTACGGCTTAACATTAAAAATATGCAGCTGCTGCAAATATTTTACATCTTGTCCTGACGGCTCAAAAAATATGCTGAAAGGTCAGTGTACAAATGAGTTTCCAAGCCCGCTTCTGAGTGAACCCCGAGCAACTCTAATATGGAACTCTTGTTCAAGTTTTGAAGCTGCTCAAGTCAGTAACTTCATAGAAGAAATGGTACAAGAAGTGGAAAACCAACAAAATTAATTGTAGAATGTAACTATGAAAAAGATATTGAGCTTTATATTACTGGCATCATTACTTGGAATAAACACATCGGTACTGGCAGCAGAACCGCTGAAAGGTTCTGTTACAGAAACAGGTGAATTTCAAAAAATGCAAGATGAACTTTTCACAGGGAAAATTGAAACTCTTAATAAAAAAGAAATCATTAATATGACGGTTTCTCAGGTTTTGGATTCATCTTTTTCTATAGAAGGTGATGAATTTTTCGCAGAAGTTACAGATGATGTTTACGGAGATAAGGGAATTATAATCCCAAAAGGTACGGTTGCCCACGGCAAATTATGCAACACAACGGCCCCGGGAAGATTTGGTAAAGAAGCCACAATGGAACTTGGGTTTGACTATCTTGTAACACCTGACGGCAGAGAAATACCGATTGAAGGGAAAATGACAACAAAACTTCACCCCGTAACTCAAGGTGCTAAAATTGTAGCTCAGGATTTAGGTTATACAGTCGCAGGAGGGGCTGTCGGCGGACTTATGGCGCTTAATTGGCTTGGATTAGAAGCAGCAATTGCATCTCAAGGGTATACCATTGCAGGCGGAGCAGCTCTTGGCGGAGTTGCAGGGTTAGGGGTTGCACTCATAAGAAAAGGAAACCATGTACTAATCGCTCCGGGGGATGAAATTAAAGTCCGAATAAATACCCCGATAGACCTTCCTGTTTATAAAGAAGAAGCTCTAAAACAAGAAGAAATTCTATATGACGGACTTAAAATAAGCATCAATGATATTAAACACGAAAAAGATCCCTTCGGAGAAGCCAATACAATAACACTTACCTTGCTTATCTCAAATATGTCAGATAAAACTCTTTCAGGCTTTGATATGGCACTTGTTAATGATTATAACGTAAAATTCAGCCCGTCAATTTTTGGCAATACAAAACTGATGTTCCGTCAAATAAAACCGGGAGATAAACTTGTTGAAAACGTATCTTTTGCGGTAGATAACATTAACAGAAAATTTTGGCTGACATTTTATGACAGAAAAAATAATCAAATTATAACAAAAGTTTCTGTTGATAATGCGTACAAATCAATTCCTGAAAAAACAAAAAGAAAAAACGAAAAAGTAAGAACAAGCCGTAAAGACTTCAGAAAAGACGAAGATTTTATGGACATGGATTTTTAGGTGCTCGCCACACGGGGCATTATATATTTTTGTAACTTTTTTTGATGTCCCACTTGTAAAATTTTTATTTTATATTACAATTATAGTAATTAGTAGTTATAGGAGGAAAATATGGCTTGCGGTTCTTTAGAAATTGAAATTTTAAACACTTTTTGGAACATGACTGCAGATAATGAAGATCTTGATATTTCTATCCAAGATATCGTAGACAATTTAAGTAAAAATGGCACTCAAAGAGCTTATACAACTATCAAAACAGTAATGGACAGATTAGTGTCAAAAAGCATTCTTGTCAGATACAAAGTCGGCAAAAAATTCTTTTATAAAACAACCATGGACAGACGCGAAATGGCTTTAGATATGCTAAAAGAATTTACTGATAACTTCTTTAACGGTGATTACTCTGATATGATGCGTTTTGTTGAACGTGAAATGGTTGAAATTTTAGTTAAATAATTATTATTCATTATGAACAAAAACCCAAACGATAGAATTTTTGTCGGCAATTTGTTGCGCGAAGTTCGTATCGGTAATAAATCCGTCAGAGAAGCTTTAATTTTATACCCGAAAGATACAACAGATGAGAGTCTTGTTGCGGCTTATCATGCGCTTATTCATTACGAAGCGGATGAAGATTTAAGGCGCCGTGATGAACTTTATAAAGAAGAACAGGATGACTATATAGAATTTTTGTCGTATATTTTAGGAAGAGGTGAAGATGTTCCGCAAAATATCATAGATAATTACAAAAATTATTATGATACGGCACCAATTCTTCACGAACACACAATAAAAGGATTTTTTAAAGGGTTTTGGAAATCTTTAAATACCGGATTTAAAAGGAGAAAGTAAATGAAAAAATTATTAATATGTCTTGCAATTCTCATATCTACACTATTAGGTAATATTGCAACAGCAGCAGAAAATATTGAAGTTTTACCGACGATGTCAACTCAAAGTTCTGCTCAAAACAGAATTTGGGTAGGCACATTTCAAATTGTTTGGAATGAAGCTATTGATAATATTGTAAAAAAACCGATTAAATTTGTCGGCTATGATTCAATAGTAGCAAAAGAATTAAATAAAAAAGCATTCAAAAAATCAAACATAAGCGAAAATTCTTATTACACAAAAACAGGTATTGTATCTCCTAAACTAAAAACAACAATAGAAAAAGGTATTAAAGATAAATTCGACGAAACAAGCGATATTTTAGATGCGTTTGATTTCTCTTACCAACCTGACAAAATCTTTATCTACGCAATGCTGAAAAAAGATTTCAAATTCCTAAACCCGTTTGACAAACTTTCTGACGGACCTTTTGCAAAGAATTTCACTCCTGTTAAATACTTCGGTATAAACGAAGACAGTGATAAAAAATTAGCTAAAAACGTTAATGTTTTATTTTACAACTCAGATAATGATTTTGGCGTAAAACTAATTACCAAAGATAATGATGAAGTTGTTCTTTACAGAACAAACGATGATAAAACATTTGAAAATTTTTACTATGATTTAAACAAAAAAACTAAAACCTATAGAGGTAACAAAAAGTTTAACAAAGATGATAAATTAAGAGTCCCTGATATTAACTTATATCAGGAAACAAATTTCAAAGATGTTGAAGGACACAGAATTAAAGGCACAAACTTTAAAATTGATAAGACAATCGAAACCGTTGACTTTAGAATGAATAATGAAGGTGTCAAACTAAAAAGCGAAGCCGCAATAATGATGAAATGTATGGCACTTCCGATTGAACGCGGCAGAAACTTCACATTTACGGACAACTTCATATTATTCCTTGTTGAAAAAGGTCAAAAAACACCATATTACGCAATGAGAGTAACTGATGTAGAAACTCTAAACAAAACAGGTCGAAACTAATGAAAAGATATATCATATTTTTACTACTCATATTTAGTACTTCTGCTTTCGCAGCTAATACATTACCGCTTCCCGGTCAATCTTTAGCTAATGAGAAATTACAATCAGATACTCTAATGACATCGTATGCAGCTGCGGGTACAAAAGTTTCTAATTGTAATAATTATTCGGTTATCAACACGAAAGTACTTCGCCAGCCTGCTAACGGAAGTTGGAAAGAAGAATGGGTAATTAATGCTTGCGGGAAAAATGTATTCGTACCAATAACATTTATATTGGATTCAACTGGTGCAACTTATGCAATTTCGGCAAGAGAAATTCACTTTTAAACAGGTAAATAACATATGGCAAAAGTAAAATCAAAATGGATATGTCAACAATGCGGATACGAAACAGCGGGATACTTGGGAAAATGTCCCGAATGCGGTTCTTGGAGCAGTTTTGTTGAAGAAGTTCAAAGCAGTTTGAAACCTCAAAATATTTCTCCGCAAGGCATTGTAAACGACACAAAACCCGCATTAATCAATGACATTCATATCGGGGAAGAAGTCAGGATAAGCACAAATATCTCGGAGTTTGACCGTATTTTAGGCGGCGGACTTGTAAAAGGTTCATTAATACTTATCGCGGGCGACCCGGGGATTGGGAAATCGACAATTCTTTTACAAACAAGCGGAGAACTTGCCAAAAACGAACAAAAAATTCTTTATGTATCAGCAGAAGAATCCGCAAGCCAGTTAAAACTTCGAGCAAACAGGCTTGGAGTAAA
>CAMDYM010000019.1 GCA_945910425.1 uncultured Candidatus Melainabacteria bacterium
TTACGAAAAAATCACCAAAGATGCTCCGAAATTTTTAAATAAAGGCGGATATTTACTGTTTGAACTTGGGGCAGGGCAAAGCCGTGATGTTGCTGAAATTTTGAATAACAACGGATTTAGCGAAATAAAAGTATTAAAGGACCTTACAAATATCGACAGAGTAATTTTTGGCAAAATAAATCATTAAAAACCCTGCCCGTTTATCTAATATATTCCGGTTCATTTACCCTCCTTGCAATAATGATAATCGGTGAATATGTCAGGATTGGTTTAGGATATTTTTTAGAATATTTGTCGCAAAATTCTTTAACCTTTTTTACTGTCCAAGTCTTTTCAGACAGGGAATTTACCCCTGTATGTTTCATGTGTGCCAAAAGTTCAAGCGGAGTTTTAAAATACAGCTCTTCATAAAAACTTTCGCTGTATAAAATCTCAAAACCTTTGTTTTTTAAAGTATTTTCCAGTTCTTCTTTTGATTTGTATTTTAACGTAAGCCCCGTGATTTCAGTTATTTCCTTAAAATTTGACGATGCAAAAGTTGAAAACGCAAGTACTCCGTCCGGTTTTAAGTTGGTTTTTAAAACATCCACAGCTTTTTCAAAATTTTCAAACCACTGAAACATCGCATTTGACACAATCAAATCCATTTTTTGGGAAGTTTTTATTTTCAACGCGTTCCCGCAAATAAAATTTACTTTAGGGGCAAACTTTTGAACATACATTTTAGACTTTTCGACCAAATCGTTTGCATAAAAGTTCTTGTATTTAACAGATTTTACAAGCCTTTTTGTAAGTAACCCCGTACCTGTGCCAAGTTCCAAAACATTTTCAAAATCATTAGAAATTTTAACAAGTTCAATCACAAGTTTTGACGCAGTTAAATCCTGCACGGTTGCATTTTTATCGTAATCGCTCATACTTTTTTCAAACTGTTTTTTTATATTTTTTATATCTGTTGACATAATTTTATAATCTCATTCCAGCTTTTAAAATTATAAAACGGAGAGTGCCCTGATTGCAAGTTAACAACAGGAACATTATTTTTCCCATGGCTGTTTTTTTGGTTATTCGGCGGAATAATTTTATCAAACTCAGACACAATCGCAAAATCATAGAATTTTTCATAATCAGAAGGTGCCGACTTTACCAAAGTATAGAGGTTTTCAAGCTCAGACACACGGTTGGCAATACTCCTTTTGACAGGATTTTCCATATATTTGGCAAATTCTTCATCTGTTTTAAAAACATTTTTATAAAACTTACCTTCTAACCCTTTTGATGCGTGTTTTAATGTAAGTTCAAACGTCTTGACAGGTATTCCAAACTCATTATCAACAGGAGTTATCGTACCGTTAATTGCGATTTTAAGGTCAAAATCACTAAATAAATTCTTTAATTCAAACGCCGTAAATACGCCCATTGACCAAGCAATAAGGGTTTTCTTTTCGTATAATTCAAACGGGAAATTTCCGAAATTCAAATCATTATAGTCATAGACAAAAAGCACATCAAAATTCCAGCAATTCAAATGTTTGAAAGGATTTTCATCAAAACTCCAGCCTGAGAAAAATACTATTAAATTTTTATTATTTGCTTTGTTTAACCAACAAGCTTTCATGAATTTTCTCCATTAATACTTTTAACTCGTCTTTATTTATATCTGCCGTCAAAGATAATCTTAAACGTGAAGTCCCTTCAGGCACCGTCGGCGGTCTTATCGGAAGGGTAAAATAACCGTTATGGAAAAGAACTTCACACAAATCAACGGTTTCTTTATTCCCTCCGATTACAACAGGGATTATATGGCTGTCTGAACCAAAACTCTTTGCTATACCAAGCATTTTTTCACGTTTTGCCTTAGTTTGCGGGAATTTATTTTCAATAATCCATTTTGTAAACGCGATACTTATTGGCGGCAACGCTGTTGAAAAGATAAACGAACGGGATTTATTTATTAAAAAATCTATCAAAACTTCACTGCCTGTAACAAACGCCCCCATTGAGCCGACAGCTTTTCCAAACGTTCCGACAATCAAATCAACATCATCAACAATTCCTAAACTTTCGCAAACACCAAGTCCTTTTTCACCAAAAACCCCAAAAGCATGAGCTTCATCAACTATCATTACGCAATTATATTTTTTCTTTAATTCGACAATTTTACGTAAATTCTCGATATCACCATCCATTGAAAAAACGCTTTCGGTTATGATAAATGCGTTATTAAAATTCCCGCGCTCACGCTGTAACAATCTTTCTAAAGCTTCCATATCATTATGAGGAAACCTGAAAAACTTACCTTGAGATAACTTCATCCCGTCAATTATACTTGCGTGATTTAATTTATCCGAGAAAATAACATCTCCTTTTTGGTTTAAAGCACTCGAAATCCCGGTATTAGCGTGATATCCGCTGTTATAAAGAAGAGTTTTATCTTTACCGTATAAATTCGACAACAAAGCTTCCAAGTCATTATAAACAGGTAAAGTACCTGTTAAAAGTCTTGCAGATGCACTACCAAAAGAGTATTCTGAACCGATATCAGTCAAAAACTCCTCAGTAATTGATTTATTATCAGCAAAATTCAGGTAATTGTTAGATGAAAGATTTAAAAGTTTTTCACCTTTATAGTAAATGTATTTTTCGTCTTTCCCTTGAAAATCCTTTAAATCCCTAAAATGTGATTTTGATTTTAATTCATCAAGAATTTTTCTATAATCATCATACATACCTTTAATTTATGACAAAAAGGGGGCAAATGCAACATCAATCTTTAATCCAACGGAAGCTTTTTACATAGTTGCTACCGTTAATATCCCCGAAAATTTCTGCCTTAAACACACGCAATGTATTTGATTTATCAAAATTAGGAATTTTATGAATATTACTTGTTGATTTCGGATTAATCTCATTTATATTAATCCCCGGAATCGTATTAAACAGAGTATTTAATGAAGAATTAGCGATTTTACCTAAAAGAGTGGAGAAATTTTTAGAAAGGCTTCCGTAAACCTCCATATCGGCAACAAGTGTTGCAATATTGTAACTTCCGGTCATATACATATTCAAGTCCTTACCTGATGAGTATACATTAATATCGTTTGCAATACCATCCTTGACGTGAATATCACCGCTGATTTTTTTGAAATTACCTGTTTTAAGAGGAGTAATCAAATCAATTATACCGTTAATAGATAACCCTGTAACCCCGCCGGTAATAAGGTTTCCTGCTTTCAAAAGATACTCAAGAGAACCAAGTTTCGGCATTCTGCCGTCAGTTACCTCAAAAGTTCCCTCGCCTGATAATGTATTTACGCAATCAACACTTGATAATCCCGTACAAGCTACATTCATATTACCTGTCACAAGTCCGTACATCTGTCCCGGCATATCAAAGAAATTATCGGAAATAATTTGAGCATCCGCGTTATTAATTTCCATTGAAGCTTTACCGTTTAACTTGTTCAAATCATAACTAATAGCTCCGTTAACGGTACCGTTTGCAAGGTTAAAGCCGTACTTATCAATTTTAAATACGCCGTCAGAATCCATGCTCATATGTGATTTAAAATTAGTCGCCTCGGCTTTTTTAATAATAATTTTATCGGCATTAACCTGTGCGTTTTTAATAATTAAATCATCAGCTTTAAGAGTTTCCGTCAGGTCTGTCGTTGCTCCCGATCTTGTACTGTCAGCTTCTAAATCACTCATTGCCTGGGTTATAACATTAAGATTTAATTCATCCATTTGAACATTAAAATCTTCTACAACAAGAGGTTTGGCAGGTTTATTTACAATTTTTGCGGTTGCGTCAATATCATTTGTCAAAACAACAGCCTTAGAATTTACGTAAATATAATCGTTTTTAAAATCAACATTAACATCACGAACAGTTGAATCCAAAAGCGGAATATCAATACTTTTTACATTCAAAAATCCCAAAATATAAGGGAAATCTGACGTTCCGTTAATAAGCATATCTGTCGTAAATACACCCTGTTTAATCGTAGGTTTTTTAAATAATACGTTAAAAATTCTTGCATTAGTCGGCTGTTCGGTTTTAATTTTGAAGTTCTTAAACGCTAAAATATTATCTTTTAACAATGAAACCTCGCCTGATGCCGATAATTGTTTTTGAACGGATTTTCTTTTATTTTGAGATGTAATTATTTGATTATAATCCATTGAATTAAGTTTAATTTTATTCGGATATAATATTGCATCTGTTACGATTGAAACAGGGTTGGTTGTAATACCTTCTGTGCTTACGGTTCCTGTCGGAGCACCTGCAAGCGTTGCTCCCATATAATAAATTGAAGCATTTTCTGCTAAATTAAGAGTTGATTTTGAATGTATCGCATTTAACGGACCCATTAGACGGGAAACAAGGTTAATATCACCCTTCACTTTAACTGGATAAACAGAATTAGTGTTATAAAACCTGTCAAAAAATGCTTGAGTAAGTTTTGAACTTATTGACAAATTCAAGTTAGGATTTTTCATTGCATTTGTAATCTTACCGTCCAAAAACACGGGCATTGAGCTTACACGAGAATTAACTTTGTCTAAATACAAAACATCTCCGCGCATATTAGCCTGTCCGTTTAGAATCCTGACAACAGCTCCAAGCGGTTTATATACAAAACTTGTATCTTTAAGGTTTGTATTTGCGTAAATGTTATTATTTTTAATATTACCCGAGATATCAATTGTACCGTTAATATCAGTTATATTATCAATTTGCGATGCAATTTCAGGCGGTAAAGTAATTTGTTTTTTGATTGAATTAATTGAACTTATATCAAAATTTTTGAAATTAAAATCAGCCTCTGAAACGCTCATAATTTCTTTATCTAAATCCTTAGCGGTAAAAGATAAGGTTATAGGATTGCCGTTAAACAAGCCGTGAAGAGTCGGTGTTTTTAAAAATCCATTTTTGATATTAAAAGTTCCGCCGTTGAGTTTTATAGGGTTTGTTGACTCCATATTAGGTATAAATTTTCCGTCAACCTTAATTTTTTTGTAATCAATATTATCAGCATCCGCAGTTCCTTTGTATCCACCGTTAAATGATACATAAATTTTACCCATTTCTCTTTGATAAGGAAGAGTCATCTCGTTATGAAGAAGTTCAAAAATATCTTCCAATAAAAACTTATCAGAATGGGCTTTTAAGTCTATCATAGAATTTGATCCCGTACCGTTAACCCTGACTTTAGACCCTCTTACAAATCCTGTTACATCATAATCTGAATCATACTGATCGAAATTCACAACTCCATTTACATTATGAAACGGCAAAAATGTATCTTGTATAACAGTTTTCGCATTATGAAGAGTTATTGTACCTTTTGAGAATAAATCCTGATTAAAGACAACTTCTTCCGCATTCTTGGCTGTTCCGTAGATATTTAAGAAAACATCTGCAACCCCTTGAGGATTCTGAAACGGTTTTATTACTTTCTGCACATCAACAAGGATTGGAGAAGAATTTATTACTTTTATCAGATTTTTAATATCCTGCCCTTTTGAGGTTACATAAACATTTAACTTACCCAAAACAGAACAATCACCTTTAATCTCGACAGGTTTTCCGTTAATAAATGCCGAAAAAGTTCTAAAAGTCGTTTTGGTATCATTAAAAACAACTTCGCCTGAACCGTTTTTCAAAACAAGGTGATTAATTTCATTAAAAGAAACCGTTGCATCTTTAAAGTTTATAGTTCCCCAAATATGCGGATCGACTTTCTTACCTGCTGAGCGCATATGTATACTGCCTTTTCCGGAAATTTTCATAATCGGAACAGGTCCTAACTGAAATTTCAAAATTTCATGAAGCGGATTTAAAATTTCCTGAGCAGATGCAAGATCAACATTTTCGGTACTTTTTATCTCAAGCTCTGAATACTTTGAACCGTCGATTAAGACATCTCCTTTAACACTGACATTTTGATTATTTTTAGCAGGTACAAACACGTCTAATAACATCTTTTTACCCAAGAAATTTAAATCAACCCTTGCGTTTTCTTTTGCGCCTTTCATCGGGTGCATTAAATACATATCACGAAGTTTTACAAACCCTTTTACGTTTGGTCTGTTACCGTGCCCGACAAATTTAAGTTTGCCTTCCCCGTCACCGTATATTACATACTTTTTCAACCTGTAAAGATTAAAATCAGGTAATAACGTTTCACTTCCCGGAAGAATTGCAACAACATCTTCAAGCCTTGTATTATTAACTTCTGCTTTAATATTATATTTTGGAACCTTATGACCTAAATCAAAAACCTTTCCTGAAGCTTTTGCATGAATTTTACCAGATTCAAGTGTAAAATTATCAATATGAATACCGTTTTCTATTGTCCTAAAATTAAAATCGGCATTTAATTTATCTTTATAAATAATTGATGAAGCTTTATCTTTACCGATTATTGCAAGATTTTCAGTTACAAGATTGGTTGTTATTTTTTTATGGTTAAATTTATCAGGCTGAGTATTTGCAGTAAAATTCACAATACCGTTTAAGGATTTAATTTTACCTTTTGATAAAATATTCACGTAATCAGATATTGAAGAGATATCAAAATCTTTAATATTTGCAATTAGTTTAAACTGATCTTCCGACAATTGATCAATCGGCAGTTTTATCTCAACATCGGCAAAAATATCCATAGCCTTATCACCAACTGTCAAAACACTTTCGGTTGCAAACTTTACGTGCTTATTTTGTACATATTTCCCATGCCTGAAATACTTACCTTTTAAACTTACAGCCTGAGAATTTTTTCTGTCATCAAGAGAAATATTGTATTCACCAAGATTTAATTTCATCTTAGATAACGTAAATTCTCCGTTATCTTTTTTCAAATCAGCCAGCGGATACTGTCCTAACAGGAATTTTGAATCCTTTGTCAGGACAAAATTAAAATCTTCTTTTGATGCGTAAAGTTTTGAAATTTCTATTTTCTTAAATAATAACGGGAAAAGTTTCAACTTTAATTTCGGTTCATCAACAGATAAAGCCTTAGTTTTATCATCATTAAGGATAGAAATATTATCACTTTTTATCCAAACTGACGGGAACACACCCATTGAAAGCTCGGGATTTCCGATATCAACCGTAAAACCTGATTTTTCTTTTATTGTTTGTTCAATAAAACTTTTATGAGATTTAATATTTACAACAGCAGGAATCCCCCACGTATAAAGCCCGAAGGTTATACAGGTTAAACCTATAACTGTTGCAAGTTTATATTTTCTCTTCATATTACACTTATTATATTATAATCAACCCCTTAAGTGCAATAACTAAACTCCTCCGTTTCTAGTATTTTTCGCACAAAACTTGAAAATAGCCTTGAGGATGGTGACAATTCGGGCAAAATTCAGGCGCATGCTGTGCCTTATGTACATACCCACATTTTCGACAAATCCAGGTTACTTCTTCGTCTTTACTAAATAGAGTTCCTTGAGAAAGTTGCTCGTATAATTTTTTATAACGCTGTGCGTGATGCTGTTCGATCATTCTTACATTATGAAAAGTGTTAGCAATAGCGTCAAACCCTTCTTCTTTTGCCGTCATTTCAGCATCATAATATAAAACCTCAAACTCATCGGTTTCACCCGCAATTGCACTTGCAAGATTTTCGGATGTTGTACCGAGTTCAAACGGATAAAATGCATCAACATGCCCTAACGGATTGTTTCCTATATGATTATAAAACAATTTTGCATGTTCAAGTTCGTTTTCTGCAGTATCCGTAAAAATCTGCGCTATTTGTTCATATCCCTCTTTTTTAGCAATTTTAGCAAAGTAAGTATATCTGTTTCTTGCCTGCGCCTCCCCCGCAAATGAATTTATAAGATTTTGTTCAGTCTTAGAACCTTTAAATTTTTCGCTCATTTTTCCTCCTAAAAATATATTATTAAAATAAGTTTTATGGTTATAAAAAACAATTAGTTACAGGATTAGTTCATAAGGGGAATATAAAAAAATTAAATTTGACACTTTTCGGGGATTATTCGGGATAAAAAATACCTGACAATATAGTTATTATGATAGTTAGGAAAATTATGACAGATTTATTAGCTTACACAAAAAAAATTGCAAAACAAATTTCATATTATGATGCAATAATAGATTTTACAGACGAAAGTCATTGGTTTAATCCTTTTTACAGACAGCCGGAAGTAACCGTTATCTGGGTTGACAACCCGGATGACGGTAATGTAAATAATAATTATTGGTAAAACCTTGCAATAATCAAACTACACCCCAATCCAATTAAGACTCCCGATAACAAGCCCTGCAACTGCTGATACCCCAAGATAAAATAACGGGTCACGCTTTTTTATGAAACTCATTATTAAAAGTGCAATAAGTAAAATTGTTCCAAACAAATGCAGGTTAGAAGTAAATAAAAGCTTTATCCCGACAGCAGATAATAACGCACAGCCTGCTGATTTTAAAGCTGATATCCCAGCTTTTACATATTTGTTGGTACGAAACTTATCCAAAGCCTTAGATACAATGGTAACAATAATAAACGACGGTAAAATAATTGAAGTTGTTGCAATTAATGCCCCTAAAATTCCCGATGTTGTATACCCTGCAAAAGTAGCAACATTAACTCCGACAGGACCCGGTGTAATTGAAGATAACGCAAGCATATCAGTTAACTGTTTTGCGCTGTACCAATGATATTTTTCAGCTATATCATACAGAAACGGTAAAGTCGCATACCCGCCGCCAAACGAGAATACGCCGACATGAAAGAATTGTAAAAACAATTTTAAATATAACATCTACTTGATTCCTCCGCGTCTGTCTTTTATTTTTTGCCAAAACACACCTGCAAAAAGCGCACCGATAATTATTACAGCCAACGGAATTTTTCCCCACAAAGCAAGCAATAAACAAACCCCGTAAACCAACATAGAAAATTTATCTCTAACGGATTTTTTCCACATTTCTTTTACAGCAAGAAAAAGTAAAACAATTACACCGATTCCGACACCCCAAAATATATGCTGAATATAAGAATTTGCAATAATTTCACTTAAAATAGCAGCCAAAAGTACTATAGCAAGAAAAGCAGGTAAAACCATTCCCACAGTCGCCGCAAAAGCTCCCACAGTTCCCAACAGTTTTCTGCCCGTAAAAATTGCAGTATTTACGGCAATAATCCCCGGTAAAGACGCTCCAAGTGCATAATACTCGCATAACTCTTCTGATGTTATCCATTTTTTCTTTTCAACAAGCTCGCTTGTTAAAAGAGGCAAAATAACATACCCGCCACCTAACAGCAAAGTTCCCACCTTAAAAAATGTCTTAAATATTGAGTACCAACTCTTTTCCATACCCAAAAGATTAGCACAAAATCCAATCAGGGTAAACTAAAGTTTTTGTTAAAATTCTGTAACAATAGCGCAAATTTTATAAAAAAAATTACTTTATATATATGTTAAAGGTCAAGGTTAGTTATTTTTATAATGAAAGGTGTGTTTATATGGTTTCTCAAGTAGGATTAGGCAATTCAACATGTTGTATGTTTTCAAACCCTTATCTTAAGGATTTAGAAAATATAGTAGACGGTAATAATTTATTTGAAAATATGCCACCAATAAATAATAACGGTTTGCAAGCAGATACCGTAACATTTAACGGTCAAACAAAAACCGCGGCTGATCCTGACGGGTTAACAAATTGTTTGACGGAAAAAGATACAAACGTCGCAATAACAGAAACAGGTAACAGATATAAAACAACCAATAAAGGTAAAATTTTTGGCGGAATCTTAGGTGCAATCGCTCCTATTGCGACAAAATTACTGACAAAAGGCGCAATGAAATTTAAACCGCTTGCAATTGCTTGTACAGCCCTAGGTTTGGCAGGCGGTGCAGTCGGAGCTTTAGTTGACTCAATTACCAATACAAAACGAGCGCAAGCAGCTGATGAAAACGCGGCAGCTCAAGCATAACAAAAAGGCGGCGGCAAAATTGCCACCGCCTTTTTGTTTTATAAAATATTTTTTAACAAATCATTTATATCAATACCTAAAAACTTTGAAATATCACAAACAAGAAAAATAGACGGAGTTTGTAACCCTCTTTCAAGCAGGCTTATCGTGCTTTCAGAAACATCAACCCGCTCTGCAAGTTCAGCTTGCGTTACCCCTTTACGATATCTTTCAGCCTTTAAATTTCTGGCAAAAATCCTGTTACGTTCATCTTTCATAAAACAATTATACGAGTTGACATAATAAATTTAAGAGATTAAACTAATATTTAATAGTAGTTTACTACGTGTAGATATTAAAAAAGTATGAGGTACTTATGACAAAAAGAGCTTTTACTCTTGCTGAGATTTTAATTACTTTGGGAATTATCGGAGTAGTTGCGGCAATGACAATTCCGACACTTATTCAGAAAAACCAAAAACGTATAATAGAAGCCAACCTTAAAGAAACTTATTCAACACTATCACAGATGATGAAAATGGCTGAAAATGATGATATTTTATTAGACACAAATATTCCTAATAATATGGCAGGGATGAAACAATGGTTTGAAACATATATGCAGCCATATATAAAATACGGAAACGTTTGTTATTTTACAAAAGGTTGTTGGCATAAAAATAACCCGACAAAACAACTTAACGGCTCAACAACAAGATCAAATTATACAGGCATTGGTGTCGGTACGCAATGTATAACAGTCAGTTTGCTTAACGGTGCCAATTTAAGTATAGACGGAGATTCAGCATCAACAATTATTTCAGACTTTGGGGTTAATACAAACGGAAAGTCCAGTATTGTTATCTATATTGACGCAAACGGAGATAAAGGTCCGAATATTATCGGTAAAGATATTTTCATTGTCATATATACAGAAGGAAAACTTATCGCAGCAGGAAACGATGTTTCTGTCGAAACGGTTAACAAAAACTGTAGTAAAGGTCAAAGTGGCAAATATTGTATGTCCAGAGTCAAAAACAACGGCTGGACAATCCCCGATGATGTTTGGAAGATAAAATAACCTACATTTTTAAATTGGTTTCACCTGACAACCTAGCTTTAAGTCTTGCTTCTGCTCTTGCAATAGCTGCTTCTGCGCGCTTAGCGTCAATTCTGGCTTCTGCGTTTCTTAACCTTGCACGGGCATGTTCTAACGCTTCTCTTGCACGAGCTTCATCAATCTCTTCACCCGGCTCTGCAAGGGTTGTTAAAATTAAGCATTCTTCGTCTTTAAACTGCAAAATTCCACCCATTGTCGTAAACATCTTGACTTTATCGCCGATAAGAGCTCGGGTAACACCGATATCAAGCGCACTCATCATCGGAATGTGACCTTTTAACAAGCCAAATTCGCCGTCCAAGCCTTTTGAATAAACCGCATCGACTTCATCATCAAATACAACTTTTTCTTGTGTAATAATTTTCAGCTTCATAAATTACAACCCCTACCATGCTTGCCTGAGAAATAGAGAAAGGAGTCAACATTTACCCCTTTTACCCCTCCTCGATTGTTTTTGCTTTTTCGACAGCCTCGTCAATCGTTCCGACCATATAAAAAGCTTGTTCCGGTAAATCGTCATGTTTACCCTCAATAATTTCCTTAAATCCGCGAATTGTATCTTCAATTTTCACATATTTACCTTTAATACCTGAGAATTGTTCAGCTACAAAGAACGGTTGAGATAAGAATTTTTGAATTTTTCTTGCACGGTTAACGGTTTCTTTATCTTCTTCGGATAATTCATCCATACCTAAAATTGCAATAATATCTTGAAGTTCCTTATATTTTTGCAGAATTTCAAGGACTTTTCTTGTAACATTATAATGCTCTTCACCGATAATATACGGGTCTAACGCTCTTGAATTAGATTCAAGCGGATCAACCGCAGGATAAATACCTAAAGATGCGATATTTCTTGATAAAACGGTAGACGCATCAAGGTGAGAGAATGTAGTTGCAGGAGCCGGGTCGGTTAAATCGTCAGCAGGAACATAAATTGCCTGAACAGATGTAATTGAACCATCTTTAGTAGACGTAATACGTTCTTGCAACTCACCCATTTCAGTAGCTAATGTCGGCTGATAACCAACGGCAGAAGGAACACGACCTAACAGTGCGGAAACTTCTGAACCTGCCTGAGTAAATCTGAAAATATTATCAATAAACAATAATACATCCTGTTTAGAAAAATCTCTAAAATACTCAGCAGCAGTCAGTGCTGATAATCCGACTCTCATTCTTGCTCCGGGCGGTTCGTTCATCTGACCGTAAATAAGTCCTACTTTGTCAAGAACTCCGCTTTCTTTAAATTCATTCCAAAGATCGTTACCTTCTCGAGTTCTTTCACCGACACCGCCAAAAACAGATACACCGTTGTGTGCCATTGCAATATTATGGATTAATTCTTGAATCAAAACAGTTTTACCAACACCCGCACCGCCAAACAGACCGATTTTCCCGCCTTTTTGGTACGGTTGTAATAAGTCAATCGCTTTAATCCCTGTTTCAAGAATTTCGATTTCGGTATTTTGGTCAACAAGTTTCGGGGATTCTCTGTGGATAGGTAAATAAGTATCCGTTTCAACAGGTCCCATATTATCAACAGCATCACCCGTAACGTTTAAAATTCTTCCTAAGATTGCCTTTCCTACAGGAATTTTAATCGGTTCATTCGTATTTATAACTTTCATACCGCGAGTTAAGCCGTCAGTTGAAGACATTGCAACCGTTCTAACCTTGTTTGAGCCAAGCATTTGTTGAACTTCTGCTACGATTTTTGTTCCGTCTTTTGTAAAAATATTAAGCGCCGTATATATATTAGGTAAATCTCCTGACGGAAATTCCACGTCAATTACAGGTCCTATAACTTTAGTTATAATACCTTCAGTTGCTGTTAATGTTTCCATAATACCCCTCTCTCTTGTCATTTATATGTTCATTATACAACAAGAAAAAATTTTTACATAATCCGAGAGATTATTTAAGATTTTTAACAACCCACTTAAAGTAATCGGTATTAGTTTTTGCTTTATGAGCGCAAGCTATACCATTATATTGGTTATGGACTTTAGGGTTACAATAAGTATCCACATTATAAGTCGTTCCCTTACTGCCCATTGTCCGAAGCTCGCCATCTAAAAACTGAAACGTAAACAAATCATATCCCGCACGATTTGGCGGAGTTTTGAACCCGTTTAAATCAACAGATACATATATTGCGCTATTTTTAGTAGAAAGATTTTCGAACATAAGATTGGTACCATCCATTAACACAAGCTGCCCGTCATCAAGAACATTTTCTCTAAACCCGCCACCATCTAAAGTTTTATATGTTCCGCCATAAGTTAATTTTCCGTCTACGTATTTGTAATTAAAACAAACAGACTTGTTTTTTAAATTCGCTGAATCATATGTACCGCAATCAACGGCAACTTTCACATATTTTGCAAAAGTTTGATAATACTTAACCCCATCATGATAAGTTGCAGGATCTAACGATACATCGTCAGCCTCCATTTGCCGAAACGCCTGCTTAATAGTTGAATAGGATTTCAAAAACTGAGAACGAAGCCTTGCGGCTTTATTGTTTTGTATAAGTGATGGAATAGTAAGCGCTGCAACAACCCCGATAATTCCGAGAGTTATCAAGGTTTCCGCCAATGTAAAACCTGTTTTCATCTTAACATTTCTTTCTAATTTTTTATAATATATAGTACATTTATTTAATATTTTATAAAAGTATATAATATTTTAAAAACTTTGTCAATTCGCACTAAAAAAAGTCTATAATTAAGGAATGATTAAAATTAAATTAAGACAATTATTGTGGGATAAAAACGTAACTGCAATATCTGTCCATAGAGCAACAGGCATAAGTCAGTCAATTATTTCCGAAATAATACACAACAAACGCGTAAACGTCGGATTAGATATTATAAATAAACTGTGCATATATTTAGAGTGCGATATAAAAGACCTTTTAGAATTTATACCGGAAGACAAGGAGTAAGGTAACAATTACCGTTATACCATTTCTGTTTTGTTATAAAAAATAACGGCTTACGTAATAATTTTCATCATTTTGAAGTTCTTTTCGCGCGCAGTCAAGTTCAACATCATCAAACCCATACGATAAAATTTTAGCGGCTTTTTCACGAATTGTGTATTCATTTACTCCTTTTGAGCGTAAAATTATCTGTTTTAAAGATGCATAATCAATCTTATCCCAAAACTCATAAACCGTTTCCAAGCACCAATAAAGTTTAAAAACAGATTTGTTTGTTTTGTATTTTTTCTCTCTGAAATCTATTTTTTCAACCTCATCAAGAAGAGATAAAGTTAAATCCGTCAACTTTAGACAAAAATGCTCAACAAAAGTTTTATCGGATTTCAAATTTGCAATAGCAGAAATTACATTTCGGCAAATATTTGGGTTAATATCAATAATCGCATCCAAAAATATATCATAACTTGTTTGGGTTTTAAAATACTCCAAAGCCGATTTATCTGACATAAATTCACAAAGCTTTAACGATACGGCTTCTCTGATTTTGCCGTCCTGTCCTGTCAGGTTTGACAATAAAATCTGCGCATCATCACTTGAGGTTATTGTTTCTAACCTCAAAGCAGCAATCTGTCTTTGTACAATATTTCCACCTTTTAAAAATTCCAAAAGCTGTTCGTGAGAATAATCCTGCTCATACAAATTCAAAGCCTGTATAAAATTTTCATCCAAAGTTTCATAATAACTGTTATTCAAATTTTATTCCTCACTAAACTGCTTAAAACAATATAGCATAAAGTACAATGATTTTTTAGCCCTAAATCGATTAAATGTATGATATGCGTGCAAAAAATTAAGCTATAATAAAATTAGGAGAAAGTATTATGGGTAATATTATATCATTATTACAAGAAATATTTATGCTAAAAGAAGATAACAGCGTAAAAGTCGGATTATCCTGTTACAGAGAAGAGGCAACTCCCGTTGAACGACCTCAGCATAAACCTCACAAACCTCAAGAATTAAAATTGTCTGATTTGATGAGAAAAGGAAGCTGTTAGGGGTATATAGCAGGTACACCGTTTCCCATATCATTTACCCCTTTTTTGATAAGCCTTATATACACCAGCCAAGACATTTAGGGCGTTTGCCTGAACTATTGTATTTGAATCATTACAAACTTCAGTCAGCGGAATAATAAATTTTTCCAAATCGACACTGTTATCTTCCGTAATATTTGAAATACAAGTTAAAGCAGAATTTCTTTCAACCCAATTTGAGGATTTTAAAGAACTGATAATTCTATCCTGCAAAATATTTGCATGCGAACAAATCCCTGATATTGCGTTTTTTCTTATTAAATCGTTATCTTCACCAATTTTATTAAACAAAATACCAAACGCTTCTTCTGTTTTGAAAACAGAAACTGCCAGAACGGCAGCTGCGGCAACTGTTGAATTTGATGAATTTATTTTGTCTTTAACCGCTTCAAAAACAATCTCTGAATAATCTGTAGTGTTTGTAACTTTAACGCGTGCTTGTGATTTTGAACCCTTTTCACCGTTTGGCAAAATATAAGAAAAGCCTGCGCGGGTAACAGCGTCTTTTGCCTCTTCAAGAGTGTCAAATGTTATCACATCAGCTCCAAGCGGGTGCGGGATTCTCTGAACAACTGTTTTATTCGTATTTTTTAAAGGGATAGCGTTTACCGCAAAATATTCTTTCCCGTCTTTTTCTTCACGTTTAATCATCACATACTGCATTTATATTCCCTCATAAAAAATACTTTTATCAAGCTGCGCGAAAAATTCCTGATAAACTTTTGGCGAATAAACCCTCAAAACCCTTGTCGGAGCGGATTTCACAAAAGAATATCCGTCAGCATTTTGCAAAACCTTCTGCACAAGTACAAATCTGACTTTAGTCTTATTTTTCCCGAACTTTTCAACATTAACATTAGAATCCACAACAACAGTTTTTTCATGAAGCTCGTTAGAAATATGCATTGTAGGTTCTGCCATATATCCCGCTCCCGCGCCGTATGAAAATACCGTATAAGTTGCCATTAGTGCCAACCACAAGGAATTTCCCGCAATTCTGCCTTTACTGACAAAACGTTTTTTATAAACTTTGCGTGCTCGTAAATATCCAAGTTCCGGTTCAATCTCTTGAATAACAAACCCGCTGTCTTGCAGTGTATTTACAGCAGCCTTCATTACTCTGTTTGTATCTGAAGTATCAAAAAAATGTGTTTCAATCTCTCTGCGCTCAAGCTGTGAAAGGTTCTTGACCTTTTTTGCAAAAGCACAAGTCCCGGAACAAGACAAAAATATTATGCTTAAAAATAATACTAAAAATTTCTTCATCATATTTTTTGTTTCTGTAAAAATATTGCCTTATCAACCTTTGAGAAAAAGTCCTGATAATAATTCTCATCATTTACATCATCTATAAATTGAGCGTTACCGTAGACGTTAAGAAGTTTACGTTTAAAATTCACCCTAACGCGCATGCTTTTTCCGTATTCAGTAATATTTGCGGTAGTTTCAATCGTTGCAACCTTAATCCCGTTTAAGCTCAACCTTGATTTTGACAGCCCGAATTCTTTTGAAATATCAATATTTTTATCCGATGTATCAAAATCTTTCACCCCGTAAATAAACCCTAATAACGGATTAGCGTTATACACGATAAACCCTTCATCTTGTAAAACGTTTAACATAGCTTTCATAACAAGAGGTTTATCTATAGTTTCATAAGTTCTTGTCTGGAACTGACGTTTTTCAAGCTGGGTCATCGGAGTTATGATATTTTCTTCCTGGTTTTTACGCGCGCAGACAGGTAGTCCAATGAAACTAACGGCAAGCAAAATTATTAAAACTCTTTTTAACATTTACCCTCCCCTAGAATGTACTCATGTGGTATGAAAATGATTGAACATTTTTATTATCATCAAATTTTAAAACAACTGTTAAAGTTTTTTGAACGGATTGAACAGTTCCTCCACGTTTGTTATATCCGACATTTGCAAGCCCGCCGCCAAATCCGCCTGAACCGTATCCGCCGCCAAGTCCACCTACGCCGACTCCAAAGCCTGAACTGCCATATGATGTTATTGATGAAACTTTATCATAAATCCATGTTTCACGACCGTCAGCATCCTGAGTTACAATATTTGGGGAACCTAAAACAGTTGCAACTTCAGCCTGAGGAGTTCCAACCCTGATATCACGCTGAACAATACCCAATGTCATCTGCTGTTCCTGAACAGGCGCAATCATTGGCACTTGACATTTTTCAGGATGTTTGCGGCACTTTCTGCTTAATTTCGGTGCTTCTGTTATCGCAAAAGCAGGTGCTGTTATTCCTAATATCAATAATGAAACCAATATCTTTTTCATAAATCTTCCTTCTTTCTTAAACCCGACTCAAATGTAATATAATAATACTCTCTGTTCTGGATTATTTCAAGATAGAAGTATAATTATTTTACATTTTATGTTATTATAACTTATGAGGTCTATATGGTTTTAGAAAACAAACTTGGCATTACAGAATCAGCAGAACTTGCAAGAGTTGAAGAAAAAATAAGTAAAAAACGGGCAGTTGAATTATTTGAAACAAATTTACTTGATTCTTTTGCTCCCGGGAAGTTTGAATCATTATCTAAAATTCATAAATTTTTATTTGGCGAACTTTACAATTTTGCGGGAGAAATTCGTAAAGTTAATCTTGCAAAGGGGAATTTTAGGTTTGCTCCGGTAATGTATCTAAGACCTGCACTTGACCATATAGATAATATGCCGCAATCTAACTTTGATGAAATAATTGAAAAATATGTAGAAATGAATATCGCGCACCCGTTTAGAGAAGGAAACGGACGCAGCACAAGAATTTGGCTTGATTTAATCCTCAAAAAAGAAATTAATAAAGTTGTAGACTGGAGCAAAGTTGATAAAGAAGATTACCTGCTTGCAATGGAACGAAGCCCGATTAAAAATGTCGAAATAAAAGAACTGCTAAAGCAAGCCCTAACCGATGATATAAACAATCGTGATGTTTATATGAAAGGAATTGATGCCAGCTACAATTATGAAGGATATTTTACCTATAAAGCTAACGAATTATTTTAATCAGTTCAGCTTCTACTTGGGCAAAAACATCTTTCCAGTTACCGTTTTCACTTTGGGCAAAGATTTTTACACTATCGTACCAATCACATTTTGATAAATCAGTATGCCATCTCCAATTGTAAACATGCGGTAATAATACCCAGCACCGTTTACCCATAGCTCCTGCAAGATGTACTAAAGACGTATCATTTGAAATAATTAAATCCATATTTTCTAAAGCACCCGCGGTATCTGAGAAGTTTGAAAAAGTTGAACCTAAATCAATAACATCAAATTTATCTTTAATCTTTTCAAATTCTTCCGAACCATCAAAGGTTTGGCAGGAATAGAACTGTGTTCCTTCAAGTTTAAAAAGCCTGAAAAAGTCTTCGACTTTCAAAACCCGTTCCAAATCGTAATGAGTATTACCCTGCCATTTTATACCGATTTTAAACTTATCGTTATCAAAAAATCTCTCGCGGTAATAGTTAACTTTTGCAGGGTTTGCCTTCAAATAAGAGTCGTGATGAGTAAATACCTCATCTCCCGTCAGCCCCAAAACATGAGGTACACTTAAAAACGGAATATGATAGTCAAAATCTATCTCACTTTCAAAATCAAAAATTTCTAAAACATCAGCCCCGTAAGAGTTTTCACGAAACAACGACGCCAATTCTTTTTGGGGCTTTATAATAACCTTTTTACACATTGAAACCAATTTTGGCATATAGCGGTAAAACATTAACATATCGCCAAAACCTGCTTCGTAATATGTAAATAAAGTTTTTCCCGTCAAATCTTCACCATTCCAAATCGGGCGGGATTTCATAAGATTCGGGTAAGTTTTTTCCTGAGTTACAATCGCACTTTGACGACATAAACGAGATTCGAAATTTCTAAGCCCGTTTTTGTAATCTTTTACCTGCATTTGAGCTAATGATAGAAAATACATTGATTCCCAATCTTCAGGATTAATTTCAAGAGCTTTTTTATAGCAATCAACAGCAACTTGCGGCTGATTATCGTTTAGCGCAAGGTAAGCCAGGTTAAAATAGGATTCGTAACCTTTAGGATTAATTTCTAACGACTTATAATAAGCTTCTTTTGCCTTATTCCAATTCTTATTACCTTTATATGACATTGCAAGATTAAACCAGTTTTCATAAGTAGAATTATGTTTAACCAAATCTTCATAAAGAGAAATTGCAAGCTTAAAATCACCTTTATCCATATAAAGCCTTGCCAAATTTTCCAAATAATAAAATCTCGGACTTATCTCTATTGCCTTTTTTATACAAATTTCCGATTCCATATAATCATTTGCCTGATAATATAAAACACCTAACAAATCCCAAACTTGCGCATTTTCAGGTTCATTTTGAAGAATTTCAATGTATAAATCTCTTGCAGATGTCAGTTTGCCACTCTGATGTAATTCAAATGCTTCATTTAATTTTTCAGACTTCAACATAAATCTCCTTTATAAATTAATTCCAAATAAAGAAAACAAATTATTTATACCAAACAAATTATACTGTAATGCAAGCCCTGCTAAAGAACTTACGACAACCAAAACCGTAAGAATTATTGCAGTATCTTTTTTATCGTTGTTTTTAGTAAGTAAGACAAGCAGCCCTAAACCGCCCGCACTTGATAATCCTGCAATTAAAGACCCAAAACTTATTGTATGTTTTAAAAACAACATTGTTAACATAACAGAAACCGCACAATTTGGGATTAAGCCGATTATTGACGCTATAACAGGCTGTAACGGAGAATTCATCAGACAGTATTTTGCAAGATTTTCTTCTGTCCCAACACTTGAAATCAAGTATCCTAAAACAAGTGAAATCACAAGTATGAATACAAAAATATTAAACGTATGCTTAACAGGGTGCCACCAAAAATCTTTTGTCATTACAGCCTCAGAAAGCTTGTGGTGACAACACCCAGAAATCTGTATATTTTCGTTTAAAACAGGGTCTTTTGCCTTATAATTCACAAAAATATCGACTAAATATCCGACAATTACAGCGATAAACACTTTGACCAAAATAATAGGTAAAATCAGGTAAAATTTTGAAGGTTCCGAAATAAGTATAGGAATTGCCTCATCAGATGTTGCAAAATAAACAGCCAACAATGTTCCGCGGCTTAAAATTCTTCTTGTATACAAAGTACTTGCAATAACAGAAAATCCGCACTGAGGAATTGACGCAAATAAACTGCCAAATAGCGGTCCGATTTTTTTCATAAAAAACACTAACAAATGCTTTTTCTTTGCAAAATACTGCTCAATAACTTCAATCAATACAAAAACAAGAAATAAAAACGGAACTAAATTCAAGCTGTCAATCAACGCATCTTTTGCAAACTCAGGCAAAAAGCCTATCGGCTCTATTAAATATTTTGGCAAATTTGTTATAATTTCAAAAAAATTATACATATCACTCCTTAACTAAAAAAAGATTTAATTACTTCAATTAACTGCATATTATAATATACAAATAAACCTGTTAAAATACCTGAGATAAGCAGTATAACAGTAATCAAAGTATTATCAGAACTGTTTTGCTGACGTTTAACAAGAGTAGATAACCCAAGCCCTGTTGTTGTAACAAGCCCCGCCAACAATGCAGGAAAACTTATCAAACCTTTTACAAACAGTAAGGCTATAAAAATTGACGTAACACAATTCGGTACCAAACCAAATACAGCTAAAGCAATAACCGAAACAGGCGAATCAATCATTAAAAATGATGCTAAATTTTCGACCCCGCCAAAACCTGAAATTGCACTTTCAATTAACAGTAAACTCAAAAAAGTAAACATAAACATATTAAAAGTATGAGTCAGCGGGTGCATCCACCAATAAGGAAGGTTTTCCATAGTACTGATTCTATGGTGACAGCATGCCGGTTCATTTAGATCGGTATTTATAGCATTAACATTTTCGGTAACTCTGCTTTTAAATGCGAACAATAAATCAACCGTATATGCAACCAGAATACCGACAATAATTTTTATTACAATAATAGGAACAATCACAACTGCTTTACTCAAATCCAAAAACAAAAGCGGCAGAGCATCATCAGAACAAGAAATGAAAAACGCCAGCAAAGTTCCGCGTGTAATCATTCTTCTTGAATAATAAGTTGAGGCAATAACCTGATATCCGCATTCAGGGATTACTGAAATTCCAACCCCGAAAAACGGTCCTAACGTCTTCATCAATTTTACCAGGAAATGAATATTTTTCATAAAGAAGCGTTCCAAAAGCTCAATTCCGTAATACAAAATATAAAGCCAGGGAATAAAATTAATACTTGTAATTAAAGAAGTTTTAACAAACTGCGGTAAAAAATTACACTGATTAATTAAAAATTCGGGTACACCCAACACTTCCTGAATATGATTTAATAACTCTTCCATAAAATCTCCATTCTCTTATATAAAGTTTAACATAACAACTCAGAATACATATCAGATAATTGAATGAAATATCATTAATTACCAATTACAAATTGCTCGTCTTACGATTTTGTCTTATACTTAAATTGCTATGAAAAACACAAGACAAACAAATATAAATATTCACCGCGATGCGTGGGTTGAAATTAATATTTCAAACTTAGAAAACAATATTAGAGAGATTCGTTCAAATATTCCAAAAGAAACAAAGCTTCTAGGGGTAGTAAAAGCTGATGCATACGGTCATGGCGCGGTAATGCTTGCACCGACGATTTTAGCTTCAGGCATTGACATGCTCGGGGTTGCATCTATTGATGAAGGAGTTGACCTTCGTCAGGCAGGAATTGATTGTGATATTTTAGTCCTCGGTGCTGTGCCTGTTTGGGCTGTCGAAAGCGCCGTTAAAAACGATTTAAGTATTTCAATTTTTTCAAAAGACCATATCAAAGCCTGTGAACAAGCGTTCTCGCGTACGGGTATAAAACCGAAAGTTCATATAAAACTTGATACGGGAATGAACAGAATCGGAGTGAGAACAGAAGAAGCCGTTGAGTTTATAAAAGAAGTTCAAGCTGCGGATTTTATTAACCTTCAAGGAATTTTCACCCACCTTGCAGCCGCCGAAGAAATCGAAAAAGCTCAAGAACAGTTCAAAAAATGGGATAAAATTATAAATTCTATCAACACAAAAGGATTACTTTTACATATCCAAAACTCTGTCGGAACAATTTGTTATGATGTTAAAAACTCTAATATGAGAAGAATCGGAATTTGTCTTTACGGACTATATCCTGATTTTCCGGATATTGAATTTAAAAAACCGAAATTAAAACAACTTATTTCACTCAAAGGCAGAATAGTAAATATTCACACAGCAAAAGATACAGAAGGTGTAAGCTACTGCCATACCTACACTGCAAAAGGCGACAGAACAATTGCAACCGTTCCGATAGGGTACGCAGACGGAGTTCCAAGACTTTTATCAAACAAGATTAAAGCAACCCTAAACGGAGTTGAAGTCCCGCAAGTCGGAAATATTACAATGGATCAAATGATGTTTGATATAACAGGCGTTGACGCTCAAATCGGAGATGTGATTACATTACTTGATGAAAACCATTCAATAGATGAATGGGCAAAAATTGTAAATACAATAAATTATGAACTGACTTGCAGACTGAAAGTCCGCCTTCCGCGCGTCTACACACGAAGATAAGGGGTGGGGTAAATACAGGTAGAATTTTCTTCGCGCAAAATATAAAGGAGTAAATATGGAAAAATATGATTTAGGAATAATCGGCGCAGGTCCCGCAGGGTATACGGCAGCTCTTCATGCCGCAAATTTAGGGCAAAAAGTTATTCTTTTTGAAAAAGATAACATCGGCGGGGTTTGTCTTAACAAAGGCTGTATTCCGACAAAAAGTATTTTACATGCTTCAGAACTTTACTACAAACTTCTAAACTGTCAAGATTGCGGTATTTGTACAGAAAATGTCACACTTGACTATTCAAAAGTAATTGAGCGCAAAAATTCAACAATAGAAAAACTCAGAAAAGGTATTGAACTTGCCTTAAAAAATTCAAAAGTAACTATTGTAAAAAGCGAAGCCCAAATCCTTGATAAAAATAATATCAAAACAGAGAGCATAACTTACAACTGTGAAAAAATTATCTGTGCAACGGGTTCTTCCCCGCGCGAAATAAAAGGATTAGAATTTGACCACAAATTTATCTTATCATCTGATGATATTCTTAACCTTACAACACTGCCAAAAAGTATCCTTATTATAGGTTCAGGCGCAATCGGAATTGAATGGGCAAGGATTTTTTCAAACTTTGGAATTGAAACAACAATAGTTGAACTTGCACCACATTTAACTCCGCTTGCTGATATCGAAGTATCAAAAAGGATTGAACGTATTTTTAAAACACGAAAAATTAAATTCTATACACAAACCTCTGTTGAAAAAATTGAAGGGGTAAATGTTACTCTATCAAATGGTGAAGTTTTAAACCCCGAAATAATTTTATCCGCTGTCGGCAGAAAAATTAATATAACCGACAAAATCGAAGGAATTGAATATATAGGCGATGCAGCCGCAGAAATTCAACTTGCTCATTTTGGGATAAAACAGGCAATTGAAAGTATCAAAAATATACCATTCAAAAAAGATTTAACCCCAAGCGTAATCTACGGAACACCTGAGATTGCATGGGTTGGAAAAAGAGAACAAGATTTAGAAGGACAAAATTATAAAAAATCATTAACGCTTATTTCCTCTCTTGGTAAAGCACATTGTGATAACGAAACAGAAGGTTTTATAAAACTTCTTGTCCAAAATGACCAAATTGTAGGTGCTCACATTGTTTCAGCTGAAGCGTCTTCTCTTATCCAACAAATCGTTATAGCTATGCAAAACAACATTTCTGTTGAAAAACTTAAAGAAATATGTTTTGCTCATCCGACATATTCAGAAGGAATTTTTGACGGGTTGTTTAAAATTAACTAAACACAAAAAGGGCGAAGCCTTCGGCTTCGCCCTTTATCAAATCTTTTTACATCATTAAAAGAATGATTTTGTACCTTTACCGCCTGCGTTCCAGTAAGAGTTACCTTGACTTCTTTGTTTAGTTTGGATTCTAACTCTCGGTTGGCGTTTAGCAGGAACAGGTTTTCCTTCTGCTGCCGCGTTTTGAGGAACCATATTAGAGTTCAACTGACTTACGGGAGTAAAAGTAGCGCCTGTTGCGCCGGGTGTTGTAACCTGAACTCCGTTAGCACCTGTTGTTGTCGTTGTATTAGTTGTAACCGCAGGTGTTGTTGATAATACTGCAGGGTTTAACGGTGTTAATAACAACGGTTCTGTTGCCGATACCGAACCTGCTGTTAATAAAATCACTGATAATAACAATAAATTTCTCATTGAATTACTCCTATTATTTTTATTTTGCTGATAATATACTTATATAACGTAATTACATAAAAATCAAACATGAAAAAATTTGTTATATAATGTATAAAAACAAAAGAAAGAGAAAAATGCGCGAAAGATTACCAGAATATTTAAAAAGACCGATAATTGATACAGAAAAGACAAGAACAGTAAGAAAGATTTTAAAATCAAACTGCTTAAATACCGTTTGCGAAAACGCAAGATGCCCAAACAAAAATGAATGTTACACAAAAAATACCGCAACATTTCTTATTATGGGAAACAACTGTACAAGAAACTGCCGTTACTGCAATATTACCTGTCAAAAACCCGAACCGCTTGATATAAATGAACCAAAACATATAGCCTCAGCGGTTAAGGAATTAGGGCTAAAATATGCGGTAATAACATCTGTTACGCGAGATGACTTGCCTGACGGGGGTGCCGGGCATTTTGCAAACTGTATCAAAGAAATCAGGAAACTTTCGCCTGAAACAAAAATCGAAATTCTTACACCTGATTTTAAAAATAACAAAGAAGCCTTAGATATTATTATTAACGCACATCCTGATGTTTTTAACCACAATATCGAAACCGTAAGAGCAGTATTTAAAACAGCACGTCCGCAAGGAAATTACGACAACTCACTTGCTGTTTTAAAATACATAAAAGAAAACAGTGATATCATAACAAAATCAGGACTTATGATAGGATTAGGCGAAACTTTTGAACAGATTAAAGAAACACTTGAAGATTTACACAACGTAAATTGTGATATTTTGACAATCGGGCAATATATTCAACCGTCAAAAGAACACCTTCCTGTCAGCAAATACTACAAACCCGATGAATACGAAGAATTAAAAAAACTTGCAAAATCTGTCGGTATTACCCGCTACCAAATCGGACCGCTTGTCAGAAGTTCTTATAACGCAGCAGGAATTATTTAATATGTTTAACAACATTTTCCGTAATATCATCACCGCCTGTTATAACAATACCTGTCGGTAAAACCAGGTTATAATGAGATTTTTTGGCTTCTTGCGAAATCACAACTTTAATATCATCATTGATTTTTGCAATCTTTGAATTATATTCTTTATCTATCATATCTTTTTTTGCTGTAATTTGTTTACGATATTCGGCTTCTTTTTGTAATAATTTTGAACGGTCATGCTCGTTTATAAGTTCATTTTGAGCTTTTGAAATTAAAGTATTTAACTCTTCCATTTTCTTATCCTGGGCACGTTTTAAATCCTGAATTTCACTTGAATGCGACAAAACCTCAGGAACATCTATTACCGCAACCTTATATTTCGGCAAAGATACAGCCGCGTCGTTCATATTGTATCCCACAAAGAAAACTAATACACATGCTACAATAAACCAAAAATTATTCTTCATTTTTTCCTACCCTTTCTGATGTACTAATATCCTAAAATTATTTAAGATTTTTATAAATCGGACAATCGGGTAAAATAAAAAAAATATCTTCTAAACAGAAGATATTAATTTAAAAAAGGTTAAGGTAAACATAAGGAAAATTTTATTTTATTGAGAAATCTATATAAAAATACTTTTCAATGATTCAGTTTCATTCTTTTCTTCTTTTTTGTTTTTACCGCCCATCAAAAGTTCACCGTTATAAAACGGATTAGAACCCTCTTTATCCTTTGCGGTTGCAGATGTAAAAATACTTACAAAATGAGCTGCTGCATTTGTTTCAGTGCTTTTTTGGGTTTCTGTTACAACTTCATTAACTACAGGCATATACTTACCGTCAATGCGTTTTGTAATTGCAGCCTGAGAATTTAAAAACTGAATAGAATTAACCGTTGCTTCGTTAAACTGAAACTGTAAGGCGTTATTCATAGCAATTTGTTTTTGAACACTTGCTTCAACTCTGCCTTGGTATAAATCGATACCTAATTCAACGGGTTTAGCAACAGAATTAACTTGTTGAACAGAAGCAGAATTTACATATTGGGAATTTTTTTGAGCCGCACGGCGTAAAATTTCTTGAGAAACATCTTTTAATACAGATGTATCTATGCCGTTTTTGTATAATGAATTGTAATTTACATTAAGACTCATTAGATTCGTATCCCTTTTGTTTCCTTACAAGTATATATTCGGCAGAAATTTTAAAAACTTTAGTACAAATGTAGTAATTGTTAAATTTTTGTAACATTAGAGGAAAGTATATGTTCCGTCTTGAATTTTGTAGCTCTCGCTCATGGCTCTGCTTGGCTGGGCTCGTCTTGGATTTTGTAACATTCGCTTTATCGCTCCTGTGGTACTCGGGTTTTACCCTGCGTTCCTACGTCGCCACATTATGTTCCGTCTTCAGTTTGCCGGCTCTACGCCGCCAAATTCAGACTCCACATCGGCTTACGCACAAAAAAAAGACCTCTGTCTGAGGTCAAGGTTGGTTATTTTTGGTTATGTTATA
>CAMDYM010000020.1 GCA_945910425.1 uncultured Candidatus Melainabacteria bacterium
GGCGAGTTTGAAAGCGCTATTGAAAATATCAACAAGTCTATAGAAATGAAAAACGATTGGGAAATTTCGTATTTTTATCGCGGGGTTGCTCATCAGGCATTAGAAAATTTTGATGAGGCAATACTTGATTATACAAAAGCGCTGAAAATCAATCCTAAAATGGCTGATGCTTATAACAACCGTGCTGAAATTATGCTTTCAAGGAAAGATATTGAAAATCCCGATATAAATAAGATTATATCTGATTTTGAAAAAGCATTGGAGCTTGATGATAAGTTTATCAATGCGCTTTTTGGTATGGCTGCTGCTTATAAAAAACTCGGTGATTATCACAAATCTTTAGAGTATTTGGAAAGACTGCTTGAAATAGAACCTGATGCGGTTCATGCTAAGGCGTTGAAAAAACTTATTTTGCAAAAATACATTATTTAGTAATAAGTAAAAATATAATCATGCAAAATGAAATCAAAGAAAAGATTCCGACAACAATCCAATATGGTGTAATTTTTTGAGGCGGCGGGCAGGATTTCATTGTTGTTTGCTGTTTTATGGGTTTTGTCTTTTTATTTACCGTTGTTTTTGCCGCAGAAGTCTTTTTTGTGGAGGTTTTGGTTTGTTTTTCCTTTGTTGCGGCTTTCTCTTTAGCTTTTTGATATTTCTCGGCTAAGGTTTTGTCGCGTTTTCCTGTTGCAAGAAGTTCTATATCATAATGAAGTTCAAGATTCTTTTTGTCCTCTTTTTTATGATAAACCGAATAATTTATTGCTACCTCAAAAGCTCGTTGCAGACATTCCATAGCGTTTATCGCATCTTTTTTAACAGATGAAGAGTGTACGGAACGGTTTCCGCATTTTTTTAAGAAATACAAATCTTCAATAAATTCTTTTTCCTGAACGGAATTTTGAGCATTGTCTTTCAATGTTGCAAGCATTTGGTCAAAAGTCGTTTCTGTTGTACGTTTTTCGCCAAGAACATTTTTACATACATTTTCGGCAAATCGTCTTGTCTGCCCCATGCATTGTTCAAAATATTCGTCACGATAGAGTTTTTCAGCATCCGAAATTATTTCGTAAAGGTTTTTATCGGTATTTTTTAAAAAATCAAAATTTGTTGCCATGCTTATATTATATAATGAACTCTGCTAAATATGAAATTTAATTTTTGTTCATTTACCCCTTTGTGGTATAATGAACTTATGAAAAAGTTCTTACTATCCGTTATTTTATGCCTTGTCGCTTGCACTAATGTATTTGCAAGTGAAATTGAGGAAGATTACCTTGATATGGCGGCAAGTTCTTGCATTATGGGTGAATATAAAACGGCTATTGAATATTTGGATAAGATTTTATATATAAATCCTTCAAATAAAAAAGCTCAGGATTTGAAAAAAGGTTTAACTCATATTCTATCCGGGGATAAAAACAGTTATGTTTTTGCTCTTAACCCTATGGTTAAACAGGCAATGGAATATAAGCGTCTGGGAAGCGACCAGGGTGAGTATCAAACATTATTGAATGCTTCATCTCAGCCTAATTCTTATCTTGCTTATTATTATTTGGGAAATTTTTACAGGGACCGAAAAGATTATTTAAAAGCTCTGGATTCTTATAATGCATCGTTATCTGTAAAACCTGATTTTGCACAGGCTTATCTGGCATCAGGCATTACGTTGTTTGATTTTGGTAGGTATGAATCTGCACTAAATCCGTTAGATAAATATTTAACTTTTGTCCCTGATGATGATTTAGCGTATGCTATGAAATCTCGCGCAGAATTTCAGATTGGAATGACTGAGAATGCTAAAATTGATAACGATAAAGCAATAGAGTTAAATGATTGTCCGATGTACCAATTTGACAGGGCAAAGATTTTATATAAATTGGGTGATTATACGGAAGCAAAAAAACTTTTTACAAAACTTTTACCTGATATTCAAACTTCAAAAATCTATGAATATTTAGGGTATTGCGATTTGGCGCTCGGGGATTATATGAGCGCACTGATGAATATTGATAAAGCAATCATCCTAACTGATGGTGACGAATATTTAGAAAACAAATATAATGAAATAAAAGAAATGTTGGAAAAGAACAATGAGCAGACGCAGGAATAATAAATATAAGAAAAAAGAAGGCTTTTTTACAAAACTTGTAAACGGCATAATAACAATATGTTTGACGGCAGGCATGTTGTGGGGATTACAGGCATATAGTGGAGTAACAAGTTTAAAATTTGCTCAGGTGAGTGATGTTCATTTTCTTGAAAACGGTTCAAATACGACATTTAAAATGGTAGGTGAATCTCCAAGACTTTTAGATGATGCGATTGAGCAGATAAATGAACAATCTGACCTTGATTTTGTTATGTTTACCGGCGATTTGATAGATAAATCTTTTGAAAAAGAATTAAGAGCAATGCTTCCTCATTTGAATAAGCTTAATACTCCGTGGTATTTTGCTTTCGGAAATCATGACAGATGTGTTGGCGGATATTTAACAACTTTGGTTTATCTTGATATGGTTCGTGATGCTAATCCGAATTTTAAGTTTAAAAAGGCATATTATTCTTTTGAACCAAAGAAAAATTATAAAGTAATCGTATTGGATGACATTATTACAACTGAAATTACATCAAACGGGTATGTAGATGAAGAACAGCTAAAATGGCTTAAAAAGGAACTTGATTCATCAAAAAATGATACTGTTTTAATATTTATGCATGTTCCTGTTGTTGAACCTTTTGCAAGTCCTAATCATCGTTTGCGAAATGCGACAGCTTTAAAACAGCTTATTGAAAGTTACAAAAATCCTATCGGGGTTTTTCAAGGGCACTATCATGCAACAAAAATTACTCAGCATGATAATGTTTTATATGTGAACAGTCCTGCACTTGTTTCTTATCCGAACGCTTTCAGAATTGTAAATGTGTCTAATCATAAAGATAAAGTTGTTTTTGATTTTACCTGGAAAGAAACACGGGAAACAACTATTCAGAAAATGGCAAAAATTCTTGCGTTTTCAAGTTCAATATATACAGGTTCTGAAAAAGATCAAACAGGTATTTACGAGATAAAAAAATAAATTTGAGGAATAATTATGAGTGAATTTAAAGTAAAATTCAGAGGTGTAAGAGGAAGTTTTCCGGTCGCAGATAAGAAATTTTTGAAATATGGCGGAAATACATCTTGCGTGGAAGTTAATGTTGGCGGACATGTAATTATTCTGGATGCGGGAACAGGAATTGTCGGAGTCGGTGATGAATTGATGGAATCATATATTGCCTCTTCTGTCGAGGTTCAAAATCGTAAGCCTGTTTATGCAACTGTTTTGTTATCTCATATTCATCAAGATCATTTAATGGGTTTGACATTTTTTAAACCAATACATATAAAATCAACAAAACTTATGGTATTTGGACCGAATAGTGTTGAAACAAAGCTTTCGCAGGATTTATCTAATCTTGTGTTTGGTAAAAGTTTCCCTCTTGATTTAGGCGATATTGCTTGTACTCTTGATATTCAAGGGTTGTCGGATGATGTTGCAATTCTTATTAAGCCGAATAAAAAACCGGTTTTGGTTAAATTATCAGAAGCTGCTCAGGGGCAAGATGATATTTTAATTACTTTCTATAAATCATATGTTCATCCGCAAAACGGGGTTATGATTTACAAAATTTCTTATAAAGGTAAAACTTTAGTATATGCGACAGATAAAGAGTGCTATTTTGGCGGTGATAAAAAGTTTGTAAGCTTTGCTAAAAATTGCGATTTACTTATTCATGACGCGCAGTATACTACAGAAGATTATCTAAGCCCTCATTCTCCAAAGCAAGGTTACGGACACTCAACTTATGATATGGCAATTGAGGTTATGAAACAATCTTCGGCAAAAAGTCTTGTATTTTTCCACTATGACCCGTCTTATGATGATACAAAATTAAGTCGAATAGGAGAGCATTATATGTCTTGCGATAAAAATATATTTATGGCTTACGAAGGTTTGGAATTTGATTTAATTTAATTATAATAAGTAGTAATGAAAAAACTTTTTATATTGTTATCTTTGATATTGTTAACGCTTCAGCCTGTTTTTGCAAACGGGATGAAAAGTGTAACTTATGTTATTGACCCTGAAAAAAACGCGTTTGAGCATAATAATAAAGGGGTTATTTATGTGGAAGAAAAATGTTATTATGCGGCAATTCAAGAGTTTAAAATGGCAATATCTTTGAATCCGAAAACCCAGGCAACAGCGGTTTATTTTAATAATCTCGGGAAAGTTTATATGACGATAGGTTATCCAAATCTTGCGCTTGACTGTTTTAAAAATTCTATTGTTCAATATAATCTTAATTTTGAATATTATCAAAACCTTGCAGATTGTTATGTTGCTTTAGGTCAAGTATCCTCGCAGCTTAAAGCGTATAAGTCAAGGGCTTCAAAAAATCCTTTAGATATGGTTATGCTCGGGCTTTTGTATGAAAAATCGGGAGATATTAAAAAAGCTATAATTACTTTAGATGAATTTGCAATGTCAGAAACAGGGTTAATCATTACTCCTGCTGTTAAAAATCATATCCAGAAACTTGTTGATAAGGTTACAAACGAAACTATTTAAATTAAACAGACAAATTTCTAATTTAGAAATTTGTCTGTTATTTGAAGATGTAATTTATTATTGTTTGTGTTAGTCGTTTTTGAACCAGCTCGGATGAACTGCTGTTGCAGGACGGTGAGTCATGGTCGGGTTAGAAGATACTACTTGAGAATTTGTATCTTGAATACCTTCTTTAAGTTTGGCTTTCTTTTCCATATTCTTTTCAACTTTGCTTGCTAAAGGTATTGCAATAAACGGAACGATTATACGTTTAGCAATGATGGTTGCTGCTGAAAGGTCAAGGATGAATTTGAAAGTATCTAAACCTTTATCTTTGTATTTTGCAATGTCTTTAAGTAAAGTAAGTTTTCTTGAAGATTGTTCACCGTTAGTATGCTGTAACATACGGAAACGGGAAACATATTCGTTTACTATCTTTGTATTTGATAATTTTTTGAATATACTGTTGAAAATAGGTTCGCTGAACTTTCTCATACCTAAGAACAATGCGATTTGAGCAACTATCATTAAACCGCCGTTAGTAAGGTCAGTTGCTGTAACAAATCTTCTTCTTTCTTCAGGGATTTTTTTGTTGTGTTTACTTTGGTAAACATACATCGCACATCCTACACCGTCTTTTGCAACGATAGAACCAACTGTAGTCCAAGCCAGTGCGTCTTCGTAATTCTTGGCAAATTGTTTTCTAAGCCATTTCATTGGTTTTACTTTTGTCGTATAGCCTATTGCTTTAGAAGATAATTCTGTAATGCTCATTATTTACCTCCTTCCGCAGCAGCTTCTGCTTTTTTGTCTTTTTTACCTGATAGACCAGGGAAGAATGTATCCATAAACCTTGGATATATTATGTTAAGTGCCGTACAGGTTATCGGCAATGTTATGAATACCCCGATACCAACTTTTGCTGCCTGGTTAATGGCTTTATATTCGTGTTCTACAAGTTCTTTATAACCTTTAGCGATATCTTTATGAACTTTTGCCATCAGTTGTTGTAAGTTTGAGTCAAATGTTTCTGTATTTCGAAGAATTGGTCTTAATAAGTCGTCACTTTCGTCAAATCTGCAAAGTGCCACAACTCTTTTAATAACTTCGTTTATTGTTTTATCATCGACTGCATTTATATCTTTAATTTTTTCTAAGTTTAATTTTGTAATTATTCTGTCAAGTTCTTTATTTCTTAATGAAATTGTATCGATATAAGTATCTAAACTATAGCTATTGTTGCAGGCATCAGATATTTTTTGTATACGTTCAAGAGTTCTTGCAGATCTGTTGCCCCAAAGGTCTTCTGAACGATCCATAATATCTTCTAAAATTTCTCTCACTTCTGGATTTTGTTCATTTTTAAGCATGTTTTTGATATATGTAACTGCTCCTGCTTCATCCTTAGGAACATTTTTAAGGATTTCTTGTATAGACTCTTTATTACCCATAAGTAACTTAGCTTTTCTTGAATAATGGGAAACATCTTTTTTCTTTAAGTCATCTGCGTCTTTAACGTATTCATCAATTCTTTCGTTAACAAGTTTTGCTAAAGTCGGATTGTCAAGTTGTCTGTCGCCGATGTGAATTTGTCCTGATTCAAGGAACCTGTCTGCAACTTTTTGAAGTTGTTTATCGCCGATATCGTCAACTAAAGCTTTTAAATCTTCATCATATTGTTTTCTTGCATCCATAGTTGTTCTATAGCCTTTTGTGAAGATTTGGAACAATGAAGGTTTTGTTCTTCCTTGTGCTTTAAATTGAGCTTTTGCAAGTCCTTCTCTGTATGACTTGTTATTGATTTCGCATTGATCTAAATGTAAATCAACATATTTTGAATTTTCTTTGATATTAAATTTACTGTCTAAGAATCTATCAATGTATTTAAGAACACCTAATTGGAATAATACTGCTAAAACTGCTGACAGAGGCTGTCTTATTGCAGTATACCATTTTTTGTTGGTAACTTCTTTCTTTTCCTCGACAGTTGCATCTTTTGGAGCTCTAACCAGAGGATTTGTACCAATTACAACCGGAGCGACAATACCGGTACCTAATGCGGTAATTAAAATACCTCCGGCTTCACCTTTTAGCCATTCTTGGTTCTTCATCCATTTGAAAGTTTTTTGGTATGGTAAAATGTCTTTAATTTTCATACCTGTAAAACTTGGAGCAACAGCCGCTTTGTTAATCGGACGTTTTTGTTGCAGTGGATTTTGTTGAATCTTGTTTACTATCATAACTTACTACACCTTCTATATATATAGAATCCTCAACACAAAAAAAATTGCTAGATATTTACTTTGTTATTAAGAAATATTAAGCTGTGTCCCTAATCCCTTTTCCATGCAGAGAAACTAATACTTTGAGAACCCGTAAAGAAAACTTTTCTGTTACAGTACTTGCATTTTGTGCAAGCACTGTAATTATACGAAAGAAATAATTAAAATAAAAGATTATTGTTAAGATTTTTAAATTATTTTTTAGAATCAAGAAGTTTTCTGATTCTTAAAAATCTGTCTAATTCTTTACTTAAATCTTCTACACTGCCAAAATGCGCGTTAGATAATAAAACCCTGTTATCGTATTTCGGGTCAATGATGAACACTGTCGGATAACCTGTTAAACCTATTTCTTGAATAAGTTTTTCATATTTTTTATCTTCGACATTAACTTTTGCAAAATTCATGTCTTCGCCGTATTTTTCAGCTATTTGTTGATAAAGCGGCATGAATTTTATGCAATAATGACACCAGTCTGCGTAAAATAATGTCAAAATCGGCTTTTTCTGTTTAACAGCTTTGTCATACTCAATACCAACATTGTATTCTGACGGTTTTTTAGGTTCACCGTTCAAGTCCATTGGCATGGCATTATAACTTTCCATTCTTTCTGCTTGTTCTTCTTGAAAAGCTTTAAGTGTAAAATATTGATAAGTCCAAACTCCGCCGCTTATAAGTAAAATAATTAAAATAAGTATTGCTGAAATAATTGCTACATTTTTCTTATTGGCATTTTGCCATTTCTCTTTTAAATTAAATCCCATACTAAACTCTCCTTTCTGTGTTCATTATAGTATGAAAATGACTTGTGGCTTGTTTTTTATATTGCTTAACAGTTTTTTGCATTAACATATCTTAACATGATGTAACGATTAGTATATATTTGGGTATATATAAAGTATATAATCTCGTGTTACTTACCCCAATAAGGCTTCTTGATAAGCCCTTATAGTCTGTTGCAATAAGAGGAGTTTAATTTATGCAAAATGAACAGTTTATTGAATTAAAGAAGGATGTACAAAGTTCTAACCCGTCTAAAAAAGAAGTTATTGAAGCGTGCCCGGATACTGTGTTAAAAGATTATTTAAGAGAAATTTCCGATTATCCTCAATTATCATTTGAAGAAGAAACAGAGCTTGCAAAAAAAATAGAGCAGGGTGATGCTGAAGCTAAAAAACAATTGATTCAGGCAAATTTAAAACTTGTTGTTACTATTGCGAAAAAATCTATACATATGTCAGGACTTCCTATGATTGATTTAATTCAGGAAGGCAATATGGGGCTTATGATTGCGGCTGAAAAATATAATTATCGTTTAGGTTACAGATTTTCAACTTATGCGGGTTGGTGGGTTAAACAATTAATGTTTAAGGCAATCTCAGAACAATCATATTGTATGAAAATTCCTGTATATATTCAGGAAACTATGTCAAAATTTTCAAAAGTTAAATCAGAAATGGAGCAGGAAGTAAATTCTCCCGTAAAAACTGTTGATGTAGCTAAAAAAATGAAGATTGCTCCTGAAAAAATAGAAATGTTTTTATCGGCTTATACAAAGACAATTTCAATTGAAAACGGTTTAGACCGCGCTGACGGCAAGGATTTAAATGTCGCAGATATTTTGGCTGATAATACGTCATTTGTTTCAGAAAACATTGAGTATCAGTCATTAAAAGAAGATATTAATAATGTAATTTCAACATTAAAAGACAGAGAGCAGGAAGTTGTAAAAATGCGTTACGGTTTGAATGACGGTGAACGATTTACATTAGAAGAAATCGGAAATCTTTATGGTGTAACAAAAGAATGTATCAGACAAACCGAACTTCGCGCATTGAAAAAAATGAAACTTTCAGGTGAAGCTCTGCTTTCTTGCTATATTTGTTAAACAAGATTCAGTTACCGACGGTAACACATTTATTCCCTCGTGTTTATTAGGTTCGCCGCAGGCTTTGACTTGCGGCATTTCAGTATTCAATACCTTTTCTTGCAGCAACTCCTGTATCCCAGTAATGTTTTATCGGTTGAATATTTGATACAAGATGTGCAATTTCAATAATTTTTGGGTGCGCGTTTCTGCCTGTTAAAACAATTTCCATCTCATCAGGTTTGTTTTTTAGAACTTCAATGACTTCATCTATGTCAATTATTCCTAAATCTATTGCGATATTTAATTCATCAAGAATAATAAGCTGGTATTTATCTTCTTTTATTGCTTGCTTTGCAAGTTCCCAACCTTTTTTTATTTCAGCTTCATCTTTTTCGTTTTGGTTGTCTTTGTAGATAATTCTGTCAAGCCCAGCTTGAACTATTTTCAGGTTATTTGAAATATCAGGTGAGAGTTCGCGAAATGAGTTAAGTTCGCCATAATCATCTCCGCCTTTGGTAAACATTATAATAAGGACTTTCCAGCATCTGCCAAGTGCCCGCATTGCAAGTCCTAAAGATGCGGTAGTTTTTCCTTTGCCGTCGCCTGTGTAGATCTGAATGTAACCGTGTTGTGCCCAATTCGGATTTATTAAGTTGTTATCGCAGTTTGTCAATTTAAATTTACCTGATTTTTATTTACCCTTTACCCCATTTATTATATATTAATATTATGAATAATAAAACTGTTTTACGGATTAATGCCAAAGAGCTTAGAAAAACACTTGATATGAAATCTATGTCTGAAAATCTTGTGCAAAAAATTCGTGAACATGAGATTTATAAATACTCAAAACATGTACTGCTTTTTTATCCTACAAAATATGAGGTGAATTTACTTGAACTTCTCAAAGATGATAAAAAGTTTTATTTCCCGAGGGTTAAGGAAAAAGATTTGTTGGTTTGTCCTTATGATAAAGATGTTCGTTTGGAAAAGTCAAAGTTTAATATCTTAGAACCCTGTTCAAACCCTGTTGATGCACAGATTTTGGATTTAATTATTGTTCCTGCTTTAATGGTTGATAAGGAAGGTTACAGACTTGGTTATGGCGGCGGATTTTATGATAGGTTTTTAAGTGCTTTAGAAGATAAAGTTACGACGATATGCCCGATTCCAAAAGAATTATTTACCGAAAAACTTCCGCATGATTGTTATGATATTATGGTTGATATAATAGTAAAAACGACCCTTTAGAGGGTCGTTTTTGGTTTGTAGAGTTATATTACTGAAAAGGGAAGGGATTTTATTGACCGCCGGCAACGTATTTAGGAGCCATTTCTTTAATTCCGGCATCTCTTGCCTGACGAGCTGATTGAAGTTCTTGTTCAACTTCTTTTAATAATGTTTCTTGCTGTTCTTTTTCATTTTTCATTTTTTCTTCTTCACGTTTTAGTCTTCGAACTTCTTTTTGAGTCATTTTATCTGCGGCATCTTTATATAATTGACTCATTATATAATTATTCATCATTGCCTGACTGTTTGCATCAAGGTTTCCGCCATATTGCTGCATCCACATTTGTTGATAATACGGAGCGTTAGCATTAGCATAAGCCATTGATTCATTGTACACTCTGCCGGCATGCCCCATTACTCTGCCTAATGTAGAACCCGGTAGCGCTAAAGCTTCTCCGATGTCAAAGTTACCATCTGCGCAGTTACCTACATAAGTTGCATAATCTTGTAAATCACTTAATTTTCGTGTTAATTGAGTTAACCGATATTCAATGTTTGATTTGCGTCGCATTAAATCGTGGACGCGTGCTGAGAACATTAAAAGTCCCATACTTTACCTACCTTCCAGTATATAACTAACCTTTACCTAACCTACATTTATATAAAAACATGCAATCTCAAGTAATTGCATGTTTTTAGGTATTTATTAAGTTTTGTAAACTACGTTATTTGGAAGTTTTTTCTATAACTTTATCAATAAGCCCGTATTCCATAGCTTCATAAGCTGTCAAGAAGTGGTCGCGTTCACAATCTTCTTTAACTTTCTCAAACGGCTGACCTGAATTTTCTGCCATAATTCCGATTAACATATCTTTCATTCTAAGAATTTCTTTTGCTTCAAGTTCAATATCTGTAGCCTGACCTCTTGCTCCGCCTAAAGGTTGGTGAATCATTACTCTTGCGTTAGGTAAAGCCATTCTTTTTCCTTTAGCGCCCGAACAAAGTAAAAATGCACCCATAGATGCCGCATCACCAAGACAAATTGTTGATACATCAGATTTAATAAGGTTCATAGTATCGTATATTGCCATACCTGCTGTGATTACACCACCAGGAGAATTAATATATAACATAATATCTTTTTCAGAGTTTTCGCTGTCTAAAAGTAAAAGTTGTGCGACAATAGAGTTTGCAACTTCATCATCTATTTCTGTACCTAAGAAAATAATTCTTTCTCTTAAAAGTCTTGAAAAAATATCAAATGAACGTTCTCCGCGTGATGAAGCTTCAATAACTGTCGGGACATAACCCATAATCTTCATATAAGTTTGCTGATCCATTTTGGCTCTCCTTTTTCTTGAATTATACTATAAAAATTAAATTTATAGAACTAAACTCCTGGTAATTTTGTAAATATCTTTTATTTTATTAGGATTTTCCCTCAACATCCGAACAATTTCATCCAACAATTGCTCATCTTTTTGGAGATGTTTAATTTCAAAAAGTTCTGAAGGTTCAACATCTAGAGCTGAAATTAGTTTTTCCAAAGTTTCAGCAGAAAAAAAATTCTCCCCGGTTTCAATATAACTAAGAGCATTTTGATTTATATCAATTTTTTCAGCCAACTGTTCTTGGGACAGGTGACGAATTTTTCGTAATTCTTTAATTCTTTTACCAATAAACTTTTTAATATTCATCATTACATCCTTGATTCTATTCTAATAATTTTTGGTTGAATAAATAATGAATTATAAATGATAAATGGTTGAAATATATAATTTAACATGATATTATAGATTTGATAATGATATTTTTGTTAATTTTATCATTGTTGATAGGAGAAAGGACTTTGGTATGAAAAAAGTTTTTGGCATAAAAATAGGGTTTACCCTTGCAGAAGGTGCTACGCACGTAGATATGCTACCAACTGTAGCAAAATTTGGTTTTACGTTGGCAGAAGTATTAATAACCCTCGGGATAATCGGTGTTGTTGCGGCGATAACAATACCCGGTTTGATTGCCAATGTGCAAAAACATGCTGTTGTCAGCGGATTAAAAGAGGCTCATTCTATATTAAATCAAGCTGTTAGGATGTACGCTTACGAAATGGATGATGAAGGATTGGATTTTGATATAACTCTGTCACCGCAGGCTTTTGCGGAGAAGTATTTTAAACCCTACCTGAAAGTCGCCCGTGTTTGTACAAAACAAACCGACGGATGTTGGAAAACTGGTGATTTTCACGGATATTATGATTTAGCCGGGAATAAAAAGACTGATACCGTTCCTTATTCTCTTGTTTTAAATAACGGGATGATATTAGGGTTCGGTAAGATAGCAGGTTATAATTTACATTCAATAGTTGTTGATATAAACGGGCTTGGCGGCAGAAACACTATGGGGCGTGATGTTTTTGTTTTTTATCCTTATAACAAAGATGCGTTATGTTCAGGGCATAATGCTCAAAAAGCTGCTATGGCTAAAAACGGTATTTATATTGGAAGCTTTGATGATTGCGGTGCACCTCACCAGATGTATTCAAGACAAGACTTACTTGCACCAAATAATGTTTTGCGAGCTTGTAATAAAAATGCAAATTCGGATTCCGGCGGTCGGACAGGTGCAGGCTCCGCGTGTGCTGCGCTTATATTTTTAGATGGTTGGAAAATCAGCAAAGACTACCCATGGTAGGGTGCTCGCCGCACTGGGTACCATGCCACCAAGTGTAGCTAACAGACTTCGACAGCTCAGCTTCGTAAGGTACTTTGTACTGTACTTTGCGGCCAATATTGGTTTCCAGACTACGGTAATTGCGCTTCGTGGGGGTTATCTTTTGTAGCCGATGTAGCGCAGGTTTCTGTAATATCCGTCGTAGTCAAGTCCGTAGCCAACTACAAACTTATCATCAACCTCAAACCCGTAATAATCAGGTTCCACATCTACTTTACGGGTAATTTTCTTATCCAAAAGCGAACAGAATTTTAATGACTTAACATGAAAATTGCAGTGCATAAAATCAATTAAAAATTTTGCGGTTAAGCCTGTATCGACAATATCTTCAATTATAAGCACATTTTTGCCGTTCAAATCAGGAAGCTGAATATCAACGGCGTTAACTTTTCCTGAGGTTGTGGTTGATGAACCGTAACTTGAAAGTCTTATAAATTCCATTTTTAACGGCATATCAAGGTTTTTAACCAAATCAACCGCAAACATAACAGCTCCTTTTAGAACACAAATTGCTATAACTTCTTCTCCGTTATAGAACTTATTCATCTCGTCTGCAAGTTCTTTTATCCTTGTTTGAAGCTGTTCTTCGCTAAATAATACTTTTAACTCTTCAATTTTAATTTCCATTTATTATCCTCTTATTTTGTTGCGGGGAAGACGTTATAATTTACCCCTTATATAACTTTATTTTATGTGTTGGTTTATCTGTTACTTTTATTCTATCACTTATTCCTAAACCTATAGCCCAAAGGACTTCATTCCCCTGACATAAAAATAACAAATTATTTTTTTCGTGGTTTGGAATTTTTTTCTCATTAAGATATTTTTTTAATTTTTGAGTACCTTTCAAGCCTAGTGGCTGAATATAATCACCATCTTGTCTTGTCCTAAGTTCAAAATCAATCGGTATATGGTTTAAATTAATATATGCAGTGCCCTCGCTATCAGGCGGGAATTTTCGCACAGGCTTTGTGAATTTTTCAAATTCTAATATATATCCGTTATTTTCGTATCGGCCCTCTTTTGTTAGATGAAAATACGGCATCAGCGCCTTGTTTGGTGTGAAAATTTCAATAAATTTGTCATTGGTAAATAATAAAAGATTACTTGTCAGAGAACAGGTTTTTCCTGATTTTGAGTTTTTGTTTTCCGTAATAAATTCACGAATATTTGTAATTCTTTTTCTGTCATATTCAAGATTGTGTTGTAAAAAGAGTTTGTATATAATCTTATTTTGCATTGCATAAGACAGCTTTAGAAACTTATCCGTTTTAATTTTATTATCTTGGGAAATTTTTTGGATAACAGAATTTGTATACTCATCAAGAATTTCAGTTTCTTCTTTAGCGACTTGAATTAAAGAACTTATTGCATCAAGCATATTGGGATTAATTTCGTTTAATACAGGCATGATTTTTGCGCGGATTAAGTTGCGTTTGTATTTTGTGTTAGTGTTTGAGCTGTCGTTATTTGGGGTTAAGTTATTTTTTCTGCAATAGTTTTCGATTTCCTGTCTTGTAACAGACAATAGCGGTCGGTAAAAAATTCCGCGATGTTTGCAAATCCCTTGCAGTCCCGAAACTCCCGTGCCTGTTGTCATTCTATAGATAATAGTTTCTGCGTTATCGTTTTTATTATGAGCCGTGAAAACTATATTTGAATTAAATTTTTTAGCACATTTTTCGAAAAACTCGTATCTTGCCTCTCGTGCGGCTGTTTCTGTATGTGCAATATTATCAGCTAGATTTTCGCTGTAAAATTCCACACTGATGGTATCACAGAACTTTTTACAATTAATCTCTTCTTGGTCGCTTTCTTCTCCGCGCCATTTGTGGTTTAGGTGAATTGCGATGATTTTGTTTTTTGTAACTTTTTTAAGCGAATCTAAAAGACACATTGAATCATATCCGCCTGAAAATGCGACAAGATATATTAAGTCAGGTTTCTCCAAATCATAATTTTCTAAAAAAGATTTAATTGTTTGGTGAATGTTTTCCATAGTAAGTTATTGTTGTTTTGCAAGATGTTTTTTTATACCTTCTCTGATTTCGACAACGTCAGTTCCGAGTTGTTCTAATGCTTGCATTGCAAGTGATGTCGGTTCGGTTGTGATTGCCCAAAGTAAGTCTGATGATTCAATTTTTGTTTTATTTTGTTTTTTAGCATGTTCCCAGGCGGTTTCAAGAACTCTTTTGGCGCGTCTTGTAAATACAACTTCGTTGTCAAAGTATTCATTTCCGCTTCCGATAATTTTTTCAACAATAATTCTTGCATCACGAATATTTATTTCAAGTTCGTTTAATACAACAGCGCCGATTCCTGTAGCTTCCGAGATTATACCGAGTAAGAACATTTCGGTTCCGACAATTCCACGCCCTATTCTTCTTGCTTCCTGTTTTGCAAGCCTCAAAATCGTAAGGGTTTCAGGCATTTGTTTTTCAATCGGTTTTATTATTCCGTGAGCCAAATCATCATCATTAATATTTAATTCTTTAAATATATTATATGCAACCCCTTTTTTGGTTTTTAATAGCCCTAAAATCATGTGTTCAGGTAAAACTTCTGATGAACCAAGTTCCTTAGCTGTTTGCAGGGCTAAACTCATTGCGGTAAATGCATTTGGTGTAAACACAATTTGGCGCCCTTCGTATTCAGCCTGACGGGAATTGATTTTTGATAATTTTTCTTCAAAAACTTCGCTTGTTATACCAAATTGAAATAAGATTTGAGATAAATCCGAATCTTTATCTTCAAGGATTGATGAGATAATTTGTTCGGTTCCCAAAATTTCATAATCTGATGTTGATAATTTTGAAACTGCACGTTCAAAGATTTTTGATGATTTTTCGTTATCAAAAAGTGAATCGGTTTCCTGTGTCAGATTAATTTCAGGTTCTTTATTTTCATCAAGTTCCGGGTGAAAGTCCTTTTTAACTTTACGCTGAACAAGTTTTTCAATCAGCGGACGGAATTTATCAATATCAAACCCTAAATTCTCAAGATATTGAGAGTTTTTGGAATGCTTATCGTTAATTACCGCCAAAACAAGGTGTTCATAATGGACCGTCGGATTTCCTGATTTTGTGATTAAATCTAAGGTTTGAGATAAAATATGTTTGAAATCTTCACTAAACGGAATTGAAGATGTCATATCGGCTTCTTCTATGTTAACTGAAAGATAAATCTCTTGCGCCAGTCTTTCGTAAGTTATATTGCAGGATTTGAAAATCTTAGCACAAAATCCTTTGGTTTCTTTTACAAGCGCCAAAAGTAAATGTTCGGATAAAACTTTGTCCGAATGGTCATATATTGCAATATTTTGTGCTTCAACTATTACGTTAACTGCTTTTTCGGTAAATTTTTCAAACATATTTTTCCTTAAATTCTATTCTTCAACGGGTTCTTCTTCATCTTCTAAAGTTTCAATGTATGCTGAAACCTTTTCAAATTCAGCATCATCATCAATTGTTTCAAAGAAGCTTTCTTCACCTTCTTCTGTGTATCTCATAAGTACTACTTCAGGTTCTTCTTCATCAGATTCTGCTTCAACCAATAATGCGTACTGATTTCCTTCAAATTCAATTATATCATATAATTCGCATTTGATAACAGTTCCGTCATCATCAATTACTTCAATAATATTGTTTTCCATTTCTTCTGTCATGTTTTTCTCCTTTATTTTTTACGTGATAAGTATTGTTCCAGTATAATACAAGCACTTTCAATATCAACCAGGCCTTTGTCTTTTCTAAAGTTTATTTTTTTTGCTCTAAGGTTTTCTTCTGCTGTATCTGATGTTAATCGTTCGTCTTCAAAGATAACCTCATAATTTTCGATTTTTGAAGCAAATTTTTCGCAGTTTTCTGCCTGAAAACCTTTTGTTCCGTCCATATTAAGCGGTAATCCCACTACAATTTTTTGAACATTGTTTTCTTTTGCAATTTTATATATTGTTTCAAGTGCTTTAGTTTCAGGTTCGCGCGGAATGTATGAATGTCCGTTTGAAAGCATCAAAAGATAGTCGCTTAATGCGATTCCTATTCTTTTTGTTCCGATATCAAGCGCCATTACTTTATACATTTTTTACCCACTTTTGTTCAATGTATTTGATTTTTTCTTCAATTTCTTCAGATGAAAGTCCGTTTAAATTGATTTTTTTATCATATTTTATGAGTAACAGATACTCATATATACTGCGTTTTAAGATGTCTTTAAACAGTTCGTTTAATATGTTTTCATCTTGACATAATCCGTAGATTTCCTGAGCCTCATCATCTTTTCCTATTGCAAATTTAATATATGCGCTCATTAACAGTTTTTTTATCCAACCTTGTTTTTCTTCAGGGTAAAAAATTTTATCAAGGTTGTTTTCTACAAGCTCATCAAGATTATTTGTTTCTTTCAGTTTGGATAGAAATTCTACAAACTCATCGCTGTATTGATAATCCATAAACCAACGTGTTGAAACTTTTAATTTTGTAAGTTTTTCGATAATAGAATTGTCAACCTTATCTGGAATTACAAGTTCTTCTAAAATATTTTCAATCATTTGCTCATCTGATTCAATATCAAGCAATAAATTTTTCCAGCAAACGTACTCATACGGAAGTTTCCAATCGCCTTTTGAAGCTTTGATTGTTGTCATTTCAGCATTATAAAGAATTGTTTTGAATGCTTCAGGGTTAATATCGACGGTTTTTTCATCACGTAAGAAACGTTCTAAAATCTTGCTGCATTCAAATTCAGAGATATCAAAGAAGCCGAAACAATCCTTAATCCCTGTTTCTACATTGGTAACTATTGAAACAAACCTTATTCTTTTATCTTCGGTTAATCTTGTGAAAATCAACGCCTGATTTCCGATTCCGTCAGGGTAAGTGATGTAGAATTTATTAGGTTTACTGTTTGAAAGTATTTTTTTGTAAAATTCTTTTGTATTGTCTTCTCTAATACCTGAAATTTTCAAGGTTGAAAGACTTTTTTTAATCCTTTGCAGAAGTTCTCCTTGTGCAGATTTTTGCATTTGTTCTAAGATACTTAAAGCCAGTTGGGATTTTGTTTCGCCCAAAAGTTTTAATGCATGAACTCCAACTGAGCTGCTCGGGTCCGATACAAAAACAGGGATTAAAATGTTAGCTAAAGCATCTGATGTAAAATCTTCACTAAAAGAATTTAATAAAGCAATTCTATCCTGAACTCTTATTGATGCCATAAAATCCATAAAATCAATCTGGATTTCAGGGTTGATTATGGCGGAATTGAGCATTTGTTTTGTATTTTCATCAAGTAAAGACGATGCATCATCAAGATACTGTTCGCAAGTTTCATAAGACCAATCGGAATCTAAATCCCTTAAAAGGTTTAAAATAGTTATTTTAACTTCCGAATCAAGGTTTTGGTTTTTTAAGGTTTCCCACAGGCGGTTAATAAATTCGTCTTTTTCGACGTATCGTTCAAGTAAAAAACAAATAATAGAAATCTTGTCAGGTTTTGCATTAACAAGTTCTTTGAATAGAATTTTTGAGATAACTTTTTTGTCATCCTGCTCGTCAAGAAGTTCAATATCTTCAAGACAATTTTCTAAATCGGCAGGTGAATTAATTTTGTTAAGTAATTCAGTCACTGCGGATTTTAATTCAAAAGGGTTTAATTGTTTACACTTGGCTGACATTTTAGATTATCTTGCCTTCCCCCAAAATGCGTCTAAAATATGCTGAGCTTCAGCAGACGGCATTCTGTCTTGTAGTATCAAATACTGAACTGCAATCATTGCGCATTCAGAGCAAATATTAACCCCCGGTCCTTGAACCATTTTTATTACCTGCGTATTTGGTCTTCCGCAAAAACTGCAATATACAGGTTCAAATTTTCCCGTTGTTTCGTCTTGAAGCTGTTTTTCATCAGCCATTGATTTTTTCTTGGCGCCTAAGCTGACTACTTTGTCATCTGACATATAAATTCTCCTTTTTTACTTCCCTATTGTAACTTAAATTAATGAAATTTGCCATATTTTTATTATTAAATTATAATTAGTTTAACATCAGCTTAACATGTTAGAAGAGGGATATAAATGAAGAAGGTCTGTTTAATCGCCAGTGTACTGTTTGTAGCAGTAGTTTCGACGGCTTGTATCAATAATTTTGCTGTTCAGGATTTGAACAATAAGGCAAAAGCTTATGCAGATAAAGGTGATTATGCTCAAGCTATTGAACGCTTAAAATCAAGCATTGATTTAGACCCTTCTGTATATGAAACTCATTATAATCTTGCGGTCGTTTATACAAAATCTGAAGATTATATTAATGCAGTCGAAGAGTATAAAAAAGTTATTGAAATGAAGCCTGATATGGCAGATTCTTATTATTCGCTTGGGACAGCTGAAAATAACCTTGCTGTTGATATTCAACAAGGAAAAGTCCGCTTGAATGAAGATGGTACTTTGTTTAATCCTATGGTTGAAGATGTCGCAGATGACAAGTTAAGTGATAATGAAAAAACTTATGTGAAAGATTTGTATGATTCTGCCGTTGCAAATTATGAAAAATATCTTGAACTGAATCCTAATGCCGAAGATAAAAATGATGTTGAAACTCAGATTAACAAAATAAAAGAAGCTCAAAATCCTGAAAAAAGGACTGTTACTGACTAATGTTTGTCATTCCAACGCCTGCTCCTATAGCTTTTACTTTGTTCGGGTTTCCGATTTATTGGTACGGAATAATTATGGCATTGGCAATTTTTATCTCTGCTCTTGTCGGAAATTTTTTGTTTAATAAAATAAACCCTGATTTGAAAAAAGATATTATTATTTCAATTGCGCCGGTTTTAATAATTTGCGGAATAATCGGCGCAAGGTTATATTTTTGTTTGCTAAACGGAGGTTATTATTTTTATCATCCTTTGGAGATTTTTGATATACGAGAGGGCGGGCTGTCTATCCATGGAGCCTTGATTTTTGGAATTTTAAGCTTAATTATTTTGGCGTTAAGAAAAAAAATCTCTCCGTTAAAAATTCTTGATTCACTTGCTTGTTCCGTGTTTTTAGGGCAATCCGTCGGCAGGTGGGGAAATTATTTTAACTCAGAGGCTTTCGGGTTGCCTGTTGATGGGCAAACTTGGGGATTGTTTATCCCTGAAACCCTTCGTCCTGCGCAGTTCTCGGATTACAGTCTTTTTCATCCGACTTTTTTGTATGAAAGTGTATTAGATTTAGCAGGATTTTTGTTGCTATTGTTTGTATTGAAAAAATTTGGCAGAAAATATAAAGGTTTTACTTTTTGTCTGTATTTGATATTGTATGCCCTAATCCGTCTTGTTGTTGAGCAAATCCGTGTTGACAGTGCTTTAAATATTGGTACAATCCCGATAGCTCAGGTTATTTCATTTGTAATGCTTTTAGGAGGTATCGTCGGGGTGTTGTTTATCGTAAAGAAGGCCCGCTTAAGATAAATTTACATTTTAACTTTTTGTGGCAATTAATCAGGTTAGAAATTTTTTATATATATGAAGTATATATGAGGAGATGTGATTATGCCCGAAATTGATGTGATGTTATTTGATTTAGCTCATTTGTTTTTACTTTTTCCAAAGGAAGACAAGACCGCAGAGCGAGAGGTATTAGATTATGAAGAAAATACGCAAATTTGTATGGCGCAGATTCGGCTGAATTTGTTTTCGGAAGATAAACATCATAAAAAAGCTTATGTATAGCAAATAGACAAAGAAAAGACAGGTTATAGCGGACCTGTCTTTATTTGACTCAATTAATATTACTTGTGTTTACTTTATGTTTACTTAATCTAACTTTTTCTTACGTCTGTTTTTAATGCATCTCCAATAAGTGCGATTGCTGCACCCGCAACAGCTCCTGTTGTTACAAAGAATGCTGTCGGTCTTATGTGTTTTGTTATAAGTTTGTATGCTTGTATACATTGTTTTGCTGTATCTTCGGCTATTTTAGATGTTTCTTTGCAGATATTTCTAAATTCAAGTGCTTCTAACGGGTTTTCGGTGTTAAGTGTATTAATGGCTTTTCTTATTCGACCCGGTTTCACGTGGTCGCCTTCCTTCATTCCGTCAAAAAGCTTGATAAATTCATCTTCTGCAAGTGAACGATTCTTTTTAGCTTTCATTCCGTCCAGATATTTTTCTGTCCGAACTGAGTATTCTGTTTTTTGTTTACGAATTTTATTGGTAACTTTTACATATTCATCGCTGTTTTTTTCTTCGTGTGTTAAAGGCAGCAGATATTTGCCTGCATAGCCTGTTGCAGCTCCCAATAATGCGCCTTGACCTAATGTTTGCAGTGCGCTGTGATGTGTTCTTTGATTTCCATTAATTGCTTCTATTGCCATTTTTATAATCCTTACTTCGGTCTTATAATATATGAACTCCAAGTTAAGTTTTTTACTTAACTTACTACCTATAGAAGAACTTGCACTTAAATATTTTAATCGCGTTGCAGAAATTCCGCGTCCAAAACTGAGTAATCAAATTCTTATTTTTATGCATTATAACTTAAAGTTATTTTTTTGTCAACACCCTTATTAAATTTAATAAAAGCATAATCCCGACAAGTCCCAAAGTTAAGAAAAAGTCGTACTTAATGGCATTATGGCTTGCACATAAACAAGCAAGACCGCCTGCTATTATTGCAACTGATGTAATAATTACGACGGTTTTCTTTTGAGAAAAACCTGCATGTAACAGTTTGTGGTGAATATGTTCAGCATCAGCTACAAACGGTGATTGACCTTTGCAAATACGTCTTAAGCTTGCAAAAGTTATATCAATAATCGGCACTGCAAGAACCAAAAACGGTAATAATATTGCCAGTGTTGCAACCTTCATTACGCCTGTAATCGAAATTGTAGCAAGTAAAAATCCTGAGAATAATGCACCGCTGTCACCCATAAAGATTTTTGCAGGGTTAAAGTTAAATGTTAAAAATGCAAGCATTGAACCTGCAAGTATAAATCCAATCAATGCACTGATAGGATTTGGCGGAGATAATGTGATTGCAAGAATTGCAAGTGTTATCGCGTTAACTGTAATGACAGAACCTGCAAGTCCGTCAACTCCATCTATAAAGTTAACGGCATTAGAAATTCCGACAATCCACAATAATGTTATAGGGTAAGACCAAAATCCCAAATCTATTCCGCCAAAGAACGGAAGATTATTTATCTGAACCCCTAAAAGGTAGACTATTGTTGCAATCGATACTTGAATAAGCAGTTTAAATTTCGCACCAAGCCCGTAAACATCATCAATTAATCCGAGTAAAAACATTAATGAACTGCCAAGTAAAATTCCTGACATCAATTTTCCGTAAGGATAATAACTCATCAAAACCAAGAATAAAAAAGTCAGCATTGTGCTTGCCCATATTGCAACCCCGCCTATGCGCGAGATTGGTTTTGTATGGATTTTTCTTTCGTTCGGAATATCTACAAGTCCTTCTTTTTTTGAAAAACTTATAACCATAGGTACTAAAAATACCCCGAAAATGTAGGCTATTATTGTTCCGATTATGTGTGAGTGTGCTAACTTAATAATTATGGTTTTTCTCCTTTTAGCTGTATAGCGGGTGTTTTTTACATAATTTGAGAGAACGTTCTTTCAAATTGTTTAGTGCAATCTCATTATCTGATGAAAATACTGCAGATGCAATAATTTTTGCAACTTCAACCATATCGTCTTCTTTGAAACCTCTTGTTGTAACAGCCGGTGTACCAAGTCTTATACCTGAAGTTACAAACGGGCTTTGCGGGTCGTTTGGCACGGTGTTTTTGTTGGCTGTAATTCCGACTCTTTCAAGAACATTTGCCATGTCTTTTCCTGTTTTGCCTGTCTTTCTTAAATCCAGTGTCATAAGGTGGTTTTCAGTCATTCCGCCTACGATATCCATGCCTTCATCCATTAAACCTTGTGCCAAAGCTTTAGCGTTTTTAACGATTTGCTGTGCGTACTCTTTAAATTCAGGTTTTGAAGCTTCTAAAAGTGCAACTGCTTTGCCTGCGATAATATGTTCTAACGGTCCGCCCTGAAGTCCCGGGAATACGGCTTTATCTATTGCAAGTGCATGTTCTTCTTTACACATAATGATTCCGCCTCTAGGACCGCGAAGTGATTTGTGGGTGGTTGTTGTTACAAAATCACAATATGGTGCAGGAGATGGGTGTATGTCTGCTGCGACAAGTCCCGCAATATGCGCAATATCTGCTAAAAGCAGTGCGCCGACTTCATCTGCAATCTCTCTAAACTTTTTGAAATCAATTATTTTAGAGTAATTACTTGCTCCGCAAATAATCAATTTAGGTTTATGTTCAAGTGCTATTTGACGAACATTTTCGTAATCAATTTCACCGTTTTCGTTTATTCCGTAGCTTTTTACATCATAATAAAGCCCTGAGAAATTAACGGGAGAACCGTGAGAAAGGTGTCCGCCGTTTGATAAATCCATGCTTAAGATTCTGTCACCGGGTTTTAATACAGCCATAAATACTGCCATATTAGCTTGAGCCCCGCTGTGCGGTTGAACGTTTGCATGATCCATATGAAAAAGTTCACATGCTCTTTTTTGTGCAATTTCTTCAATTACATCAATGTGTTCACAGCCGTTATAGTATCTTTTGTGCGGTTTTCCCTCTGCGTATTTGTTTGTTAAAACGCTTCCGCATGCTTCCATTACTGCTAAAGACGTACAGTTTTCGCTTGCAATAAGCTCAATGGTTTCTTGCTGGCGTTGTAATTCTAATTCTATTTGTTCTGCCACTTGCGGGTCAGTTTTCTTTATGTTTTCTAAATTCATACACTCTCCCTTATTTATTTTTAATTATATTTTTCTAAACTGATTTACGCAAGTTTGTAAACCTATTTATGATAATATTTTTTTATTTCTTCTGCAATATAATCAACATTTGGACTCATTAATAAATATCTGTGATTTTTAACATCAATGATACATATATTATTAATACAATGATGTGCAGTATCTACAAAATCTTTGAGTTTTTCTTCTTCTTTGCCTGACGGTCCGCAGGTTTCTGTTCCGTCAAGGTATTTTTTATTTTTTAAAGCGATTTCTGTTGTATCATCTTCCCAGTTTTCAAAAATGATTTTTTCTATATCAATATTTTCTGCTTCAAGCTTTGCGCTCAGTTCTTCATGGAATTTTTTATCAATTCCGCCTTCTCTTTTAAATGTTGTGTAATTATAGACAAGAACAGGTTTGTCGGATTTATACAGATCTATGTAAGATTGATATTTTTTAGAAAGTTCTCTTATGTTTTCAGGTAATTTGTTTTCTTCCGTATTATTAATATAGATAGGTAAAGCCCGATTATGAAAATATTTTTGATGATTATAATAATTCATACCGATAGCGTTAACTACAAGGAAAATTACCACAGCGATTACAATTTTTTCAATCTTATCTAATTTCATATATGCCTCTTACCTTCTTTAATTCTGTAATTTTTTTATATGAACTTTCGATTTTGTTTTTAAGTTCTTTATTTATTATAGCTTCTTGGTAAATTTTTTCAATTATGTTAATTGTTGTATCGTCACAGTTTCTGTAGATAAACATGTTAACCCCGGCGTTTATTGCCATAAGACAGGCTTCAACTTCGCCAAATTCGCTGACGCCTTTCATTATCATATCATCAGAAATGATTACACCGTTAAAATTAAGTTTTTTTCTAAGGTAATTAACTGCATTTTTACTTAAAGAAGTCGGAATTTTTTCTTTTTCAAAACATGTACAGTGAAGATGAGCTATCATAATCATATCGATTCCGTTTTCTATGGCAGATTTAAACGGTTTTATGTGATATTTTTCCATAACTTCAAGGGGTAAATTTATTTGGGGTAAAGTTAAGTGACTGTCAGCGTTAGCATCGCCATGACCCGGGAAATGCTTAACACATGGAAGAATACCGTTTTTTAGATAAGTTGAAGATACGACTTTTTCTGCTTTAATTACTTCATCAGGGTTTGAAGAAAATGCTCGTTCTCCGATTATCGGGTTAGAGGGGTTTGTGTTTGTGTCAATACAGGGTGCAAAATTAAGGTTTATTCCGTACCCTTTTAGCTCTTGTGCGATTTCTTGCGTTTGCTTTTGTAAAAAGTCCAAACCTTTTTCATAAGCAAATTTTGCAGACAGATATTTTTTACCATGGTGGATGTTTTCTGTCCGCTCAACCCGTCCGCCTTCCTGGTCTATTGATAAAAATAGTGGGGTTTTTACTTCCTTTTTTATATCTTTTATCAGTTGTTTAAATTGTTCCGGGGTCTGGATGTCTTTTGTGAAAAAGATTATCCCGCCAAGGTTGTTTTGTAAGGCGGTTTTGTAATTCCCGCCTTCAAGACCTAAAATAAACATCTGATAAATTTTTTCTTTTAAATCCGTCATTTTAACCTTTGTAAATAAGTTCAAAAACTTCTGTTAAATCAAGTAATTTGCCTGATTTTATTACCTCTTGAATTTTAGAATGAATTTTTTGCGCGTCTTCGTTTGCAGGAACAGATAAATTTTGCGGTAATTTAATGTCTAATGTTGTTTTTGTGTCAACAAATCCGCGGTTAAGAGTCAGAAACTCTTTGTAAAGGTCAAGAATTTTTATATAAAGCGGATTAACTTCATAATTTGAGCTAAGGTAATACTTTGCGTCTTTTTGAAGTTGAGTGAAATATTCTAACGAAAAATCAATTTCTTCAACAGCTTCCGCTTCATCATAATTTCCGCCAAGACAAGGGTTCCCTTCAATTTTAGCATCTTGGGTTTTTAAATATGCTGCCCAAAGAAGACTTCCAAGGCAAAATCCGACGTTATTTTCAACCATTTTGACAATCTGTGGGTAGAACCTTTTAAACTGGGTTCTTCGCTGACCAAGGTTTCTGAATTGATTAATCAACGAATACATATATTCAAGATTAATCGATAAAATTGTTGTATGCTGAGCATATCCCGGGTCAAAAAGAAATGTTCTTTCTTGTGTTTCTGTCATTTTATAATACCTCTGATTTTTTAGTTTTCTTTTTTAATACTTTGTTTTGATACTCTTCATCATAGTAAAATTTTGTTCCGTTGACAAAACTTTTAACAACATTTTTGGCAAATACGTTTCTGGCAGACCAGTATGATGTGTGAGCCAAAAGTGCTGAGCGCTTTGACCAGACGGCAGAATTATCATAGATTACGCCTGTTGGATTTTCTATTGTTAAATCAAGTCTTTCTTCCAGTTGTTTTACTGTAAGATTGTTGCTTGAAGGGAAACCTAACGGGTCTTCTCTAAAGTTTACGGTCAGGAAATAAATCCCGTTTTCAAGAACATATTTAATCATGTACTTGTTATAAAAATTGATTTCATAATTTTTATCGGCAATATCTGAAAAAAACAGCGGAATAGGGCTTGCAAAATTTACAACTCCGCGGACTGCACCTTTAGGCGCACAGTATTTGTCTGTCATTTCATCTATTTTCAGATAGTTTTCTTTTAGTTTGTCATTGTTTTGGTTCAGCACAAGATGACCTGTGTTTGTAAGAACGCCGATATTTCCTTTATCGTATGTTAAGGCTGACAGGCATGTGTCTTTTTGAGGATTTTGTCTGATAAATTCCAGCATTTGCTCGTCTGTTTTAAGCGCTGTGAATAATTTTTCAAGATTAATATAAGGAAGTTTGTACAGCAGATATTGATAAGTTACAAAAGTTCCTGCCGAGTATCCCCAAAGTATTACTTTTTGGTTGTTTTTATCCTGAATTTTTACTCTTTCATTAAGCTCATCAAGAAGCGGGAGCATATTATGGGTTTTTTGAACCCATATTGCGTCATGTAGAAATTGTGTCAGTAAACTTCTTACTTCATATGCTAAAGTAGAACTTATTGCTTTTGAAATGTTTAGTCTTTCTTTAACATATTCTAAATCCGTTTTGCTGTCGTAGCCCCAGAAAAAAATCTGCGGAACCTCTTGTATTGTCAGTTTGTTATCTTGCGACCATTTTTTTATTTGAGCGTTTTTCTCAAACTGTTTTTTCATTACGGGATGAAGTTTATTAACACCTTTTATGTACCAATCGCGCATTTTTTTGTCGTTGTTGTTTGAACCGTTTATGTACATAAATGTAAGGTTTGCGTCTTGTGCGCAGACAGCAGGTGAAATAATAAAGCTCAATAATATTAATAATAAAATCTTTTTCATAATTAAGATTTTAGCATGATAATATTTATTTTGCAGTTTTTAAAACATATCTTGCTGC
>CAMDYM010000021.1 GCA_945910425.1 uncultured Candidatus Melainabacteria bacterium
CACTTTCCCGATTGCTTAAGATTACAAATTTATAAAACTATACTTCTAATTATACTAGCTTCCCGCTCTCGCTAACTGCTGAGGCATTTTCACGCCCACCATAAAAAAGAACCTTGAAAGAGGTTCTTTTTTATATTTTTGTGTTAGAATTTCCATGTATGAAAAGATTAGTAATTATAATTGCCCTGATATTTTTATGTATGAATCCCGTTTGCGCTAAAGTTGTAAACGTTAATCTGGATGAGATGATAAAAATCGGCTTGGAGCGAAATAATGATATAAAGATTAAACAATTAGAGCTTGAAGCCGCAGAAAAAGATATTAAGATTGCAAACAGGCTTCAAAACCCTCAAATCCAGTCAAATGTTGTTATGGGAAATGTTGCGTTAGGTAACTGTTCTCAGGCAGGGGTTGTTTTACCTGTTGAGGTTTTAAAACGCGGAGTAAGAAAAAAATCCGCGATGGAAGCCTATTCTATAAAAGAAACAGAACTAAAACAGTTTGTTCATAATTTCAAGCTTCAGATTATGAAAGCTTATTTTGATGTTTTGTATGCAAAATCTGTTTATAAAATTCAACGCGACAGGCTTAATTTGTTTAGTCAATTAGTTCAAATTACGACCGACAGACCTGTTAATTCCGTATCATACGAAATTGATAATTTAAAAGCTGATATTCAATATGCAACTCAAAAAATTGAAGTAAACCGAGCACGCGCCGAATTGTTGGCAAAGCAGTTTGAGCTTAATAAATTACTTAATCTGGGTGATGATAGTGTAATGTATGATACCGTGGAATCCTCATTATTTGGAGATTGGGCATTTTTGAATATTAAGCTGCCCGAGTATAAAGAAATAGAGAAAATTGCACTCAAATACAGCTACATGATTAAGATTACGGAAGGTAACGTTAAAAAATCTGATTTAGATTTAACTTTAACAAAAAGAAATCGTGTTCCTGATATAAGTTTAGCAGGCGGTTATGCTTGGCAGGCTCATCCTAATACAAACGTTAATTATGGTGGTGCTTTTGTCGGTATGGGCATGGATTTGCCTATTTTGTATAATTTTACTCCCGATATCGAAAAAGCTAAATTGTTTTTGATGAAAAATAAAGCTAATAAACAGGTTTACGAATATCAATTAAAATATGCGCTAAAAAAAGATTATAATATTTTCAAATATTCGGCTGAGAATATGGAATATTCAAAACAAATTCTTGAGGATTCAAAGAAAATCGTAAAACTTTCAACTGATAATTATATTGCGGGTAAAAATACTTATTCCGTTCTGGTTATCAACGAAAGTGCGCATCAAGACGTTTTGGCTACATATTTAGCTGCTATGTCAAGACATTTTTATTCTTATCTTGAATTGATGCAGGATATCGGTCATGACATTCTATTGCAAGATGAAGTATTGTAAAACCTGCTAAAATTTGTTATCCTTAATGTCAAAGGAGAATATGTTTTGGATAGAATTAATGCAATCCCTTCACTTGATTATGTCAGAATACATCAGGTTTTAGCATCAGAAAGTTTAACTGACGGGCAGAAGGCAGAATTTATTAAGAAAAATTCTGCACAAATTAAAAGTGTTTTAGAAACCGAAATTACTAAAGATGAATTTAAAATGCTTATGGAACAACGACCATTGGTTCGTTTCAGACCGTTAAAAAATTCGTTTACAAAACAGGGTGATGATGAACTTTTAGCTCAGGCGCTTAATATAAATAAGAAAGACATAAAAAAATATATTAATTCGATTATCTCTTCTAATTTTGCACTTCATGACCGTCAGGAACGGGATAATATTGAAAGTACAAAATCATACGTATACAGGCATGGTACAAAAGAGCAGGCTGTTGCGTTTTTGGAATATGAATTATCTGATGTTAAGCATGTTTTGCAAAGTCTTTATAAAACCTTAGACGAAAATTCAGGCGGATTTGCGGGATATTTCAACCGTCCGATACATAGAATGGATAATCGCACAATGCGCAAGATTTATAATGTTGTTGATAAAAGCCTTAAAAAATCTGCTGACGGAGGTTTTATTACCTCAGAACAGCAGCAGGATGCATCAAGATGGGCGCTTGTTAGAATTTACCAAATTCAAAATAATTCAAGGCTAATCAGAGCGTGTGAAGCTTATCAGGAATTGACCTCTTAGTAATATTTACAGACTATTTTTCTTGATATTTTTTTGAAATAGATGTATAATGAGCAAGTCAACTGACGAGTAGTATAGTAAGAGAAAGAGTTAGAGGATAAACAAAATGAAACTACATATGCAGATTCTTATTGCCTTAGGGCTTGGTATCAAACGAAATTGGCATATATTCTTCGGGATTATTGCCGGTGTTATTGTCGGAATATTTCTTCATTCGCACCAAAATGTGTTGGTCGCTAATGTGTTAACATTTATAGGTCAGGTGTTTATAAGACTTATTCAAATGGTTGTGATACCGCTTGTTGTATCTGCTATTATAATCGGGATTACCAGTGTCGGTGATAATAAACAGCTTGGTAAATTTGGTTCAAAAATGATTTTATACTACGGTATTTTAACAACTATTGCTGTTACTATCGGTACAACTTTAGCTTTATTCGTTAAACCCGGAACCGGTGCAGCTCATTATATTGCTGCAAATATTGCTTCTGATGTTCAGGCTTCTGTCGCAACTGCTATGCAGGAGCAGCAGGGAAATATTTTAAATCTGTTTTTAAGTTTTATCCCTAATAACCCGTTTGCGGCAATTTCAGCAGGAAATATGGTTCCTATAATTTTGTTTATCGTATTGTTTGCGCTTGCTCTTGCTAAAGTCGGAGATGTTAACAGACCTATCGTATCTTTCTTTGAATCTGTATTTGCAGCTACTATGAAAATAACCGATTGGATTATGTTATTTGCAGCTCCGGGTGTTTTTGCATTGACTGCAAGTGCTGTTTCAAGTTTCGGTGGCGGAATATTTGCAGCTATTTCAAAATACTTGCTTGTATTATTGGTTGGTTTCGGGTTACAAATGTTTATTGTTTATCCGATATTCTTAAATTGCTTCTCAAAAGTTTCAGCTATAATGTTATTTTCAGCAATTGCTGAAGCTATGATGGTTGCATTTGGTACTGCAAGTTCATCAGCTACTTTACCTTTAACAATTGCTTGTTGTGAAAAAAGAGGTATTTCTCATAAGATTTCAAGTTTTGTACTTCCTTTAGGTGCAACATTAAACTTTGACGGTACTGCTTTATTGCAAACAGTTGCTGTTATATTCTTAGCTCAAGCATATAGTGTTCCATTGACTCCGTTTTTAGTTATTCAGATTGCAATTTTGGCAATTGTAGCGTCAAGTACCTGTGCGGGAATCCCGGGCGGCGGTTTGATTACTATCGCATTAATCCTTAACGGTATGGGATTAAGTCCTGAACAGCTAGTTGCAGGTTTTGCATTCTTATTTACTATCGAAAGAATTACCGATATGTTCAGAACAACACTAAATGTAATGTCTGATGCCGTAGTTGCAGCAACTATTGCGGATAACGAAAACGAAATTAATTATGATTTGTTAAATAACCCTCAATCATATGAAGAAATTGCATAGTGGGTAAAGGGGTAAATATTCAGAAAAATCCGCTCATCATAGAGCGGATTTTTCGTGCTAAAATAATTTTATGGATAATATAACGGATAAAACGGCATCAACATTGTTAGGTAAAAGAATTAGCGGAAGTGAAGAATATAATTCGTCGCTTCTTGTTGCTGTTCCTCGTTTTGAAAACAGGGTAAGATATGAAATTGATAATGAAAACTTACCTTTTGAAGGATTTGATGTTTGGCATGCGTATGAGTTTTCTGTTTTAACTGAAAATTCTTTTCCTGTAACTCGTGTAATGAAAATCAGATATAATTGCAGCAGTCCGTTTATTGTTGAATCAAAGTCACTTAAGTTATACTTAAATTCGTTTAATATGTCACGTTTTGGTGCTGATACCGGCGAATGTCTGACGATTTGTAAGAGTTTGATAGAAAAAGATTTGAGTAAGGTCTTGCAAACCGAGGTGGAGGTTGAGTTTTTAACAAATGATGTTAAAAGAGTTGAAATATTTTCTGACTTTAAAAACATAATGGATTTTGTTGATGAGTCAGAAATAAAAATTACTCAATTTAAAGAAGCTCCGGAGCTTTTGACGGTTAAACAAGGAGAAAAGCTTTCCGAATATTACTTGATGTTTGATTCATTAAGATCAAATTGCAGGGTTACTCATCAGCCGGATTTTGGTGATGTTTTTATTTATTATAAGTCTGCAAAACTGATTGATTATGCTTCGTTGATAAAATATTTGGTTTCGTTTCGTTCTGAGTATCATTTTCATGAAGAGTGCTGTGAGATGATTTATAAGCGCCTGAAAGATATTTTGGATAAAGACGATGAGCTTTTTGTCTGCGCGCTATACACACGCCGCGGTGGTATTGATATTTGCCCTGCTCGCTGGAGTTTGGGAGTAAATGTTGAGGATGTTAAATTCCTGATAAGTTTAACTACTTTTGCAAGATGTGGAATAAAACAATAATATGAATAATCGGGAATTTGGAAATAGGGGTGAAGATTTAGCTTGCGAGTACCTTAGAAAAAACGGGTATGAGATATTAGAGCGCAACAAACATTTTTCAAGATATTGTGAAATCGATATTATTGCAAAGCTTAAAAATAAAGTTGTATTTGTCGAGGTGAAGACAAGGCGTACAAACGCGTTTGGGCATCCTTTTGAAGCTATTACAAGAACTAAGTATAATCATATAAAAACGGGTGTTTTATACTATTTGCAGGAGCATAAAGTTAGGAATTATCAAATTGATGTGATAGGGATTACGCTTGAACCTGTTTTAGATATTCAACATTTAAAAAATATTTCATTATAAAGAATTTTTATAGTAAAATATTTCATTATAGGGAATATTTTTTAAGGAGTATAAAATGCTAACTGGACCATTTTTAGATAGAAGTTGGATGGGACAAAATCCTGATTATGAGTCAGCTGATATTGTAATGCTTGGAATGCCTTTTGATGGCACGGTTTCATATCGTCCGGGGTCAAGATTTGCGCCTGAGCAAATAAGACTTGCAAGCTGGGGATTGGAGGAGTATTCTCCAAATTTTGACAGAGAATTATCTGATGTTAATTTCCATGACGTCGGGGATTTAGAGTTTCCGCTCGGGAATACTTATAAAACTTTAGAACAAATAGAAAATAATGTTGAAGAAATTTATAAAGACGGTAAACGTGTTTTTGGAATCGGTGGCGAGCACCTTGTCACTTTACCTGAGGTTAAGGCGGTGTCAAAGTTTTATGATGATTTTGCCGTAGTTCATTTTGATGCTCATACTGATTTACGAGAAGAGTATCTGGGTGAAGAAATGTCACATAGTGCGGTTATTCGGCATATTTCAAAGTTTGTTAAACCTGAAAATATTAAGCAAATCGGTATTCGTTCGGGGATGAAAGAAGAATGGGAGTTTATGGCAAAACATAACACTCTTTGTCATAAGTATTCAGATTTAGACTGTTTAAAGGGTAAAAATGTATTTATAACGGTTGATTTAGACTGCTTGGATACTTCAATCATGCCGGGAACGGGTACTCCTGAGGTTGGAGGAATGACTTTTAACGAACTTATTGGCTGGTTTAAGTATTTGAAAGATTTTAATATAGTTGGCGCAGATGTAGTTGAACTTGCTCCGGATTATGACGCGTCAGGGGCGTCAACTGCTGTAGCTACAAAAGTTATACGTGAATTATTGATGGTAATGTAGGGGGTAAATATTTTATGGGTTCCTCTTTGATTGAAAGAATCGAGTTTCTAAAAGACGAAATAAATAAAAGTAATTATAAATATTATGTGGAAGAAAATCCGTATTTAAGTGATGTTGAATATGACAGACTTTTTGCAGAGTTAAAAGCAATAGAGGAAAAACATCCTGAGTTAAGAACTCCTGATTCGCCCACTCAAAGGGTAGGTTCAATGAGTGAAAAATTTTTTCCGCATACTCATAAATACCGCCTATATAGCCTTGATAATACTTATAATGCGGAAGAACTTACGATTTGGTATGAAAAAATCTGTAAAGAATATGAGCGTGAATTAGAGCTAGTTTGCGAGTTGAAAATAGACGGACTTGCGATTGCGCTGACTTATGAAGACGGCTTATTTAAGCTTGGTGTAACCAGAGGTGACGGGGTTACAGGTGAAGATATTACGACTAACCTTAAAACGGTTAAAGCAGTTCCGTTAAAGCTTTTTGAACCGAAAACCCTTGAAGTTCGCGGGGAGATTTATATGCCGAAATCTTCGTTTGAAAAACTTAATGAAGAAGCTAAAATTAGCGGAGATAAGGTTTTCGCAAATCCACGCAATGCTGCAAGCGGATCTTTAAGACAGCATGACAGTACAATTACTGCTAAACGTGATTTATCAATGTTTACTTATACGGGTATCTTTGAAAATGATGAGGATAAACAAATTAAAACTCATTACGACGGGATGATGAAGCTCAAAGAACTCGGGTTTAAAGTTAACCCTAATATCAGGCTTGTAAAAAATGTACAAGAAGCCATTGAATATTGTAAAGAATGGGAAACAAAACGTTTTGACTTGGATTATGCAACAGACGGGGTGGTAATAAAAATTAATGATGTAGCGGTTCAAAAAAATCTGGGCTACACTGCGCGTGCTCCGAAATGGGCTACAGCGTTTAAATTTCCGCCTGAGGAGGTTTCAACAACTCTTCTTGATATTGAACTTAATGTCGGAAAAACAGGTGTTGTAACTCCGGTTGCTGTACTTGAACCTGTTCAGTTAGGCGGAAGCGTTGTATCTCGTGCAAGTTTGCATAACTTTGACGAGATTGCAAGACTAGATATTAGAATAGGTGATAAGGTTTTAGTTAAAAAAGCCGCTGAAATTATTCCAAAAGTCGTTAAGGTTATGAATACAAAGCTTCATAAAACCTTACCAGAGTACGTTCCGCCCAAAACTTGTCCTGCTTGCGGCGGAGAACTTGTTGAGCGAGAAGGAGATGTCGGGCTTTACTGTAACAATCCGAATTGTGCAAAACTGATGTGTGCTAAAATTGAATACTGGGTAAGTAAAGAAGCTATGGATATTGAAACCGTAGGACCTTCTGTTATTCAGCAGTTGTATGAAAAGAACTTTATATCAAATCCTGCCGATTTATACAGTTTGACAGTAGAAGATTTTCTGAAACTGGATTCTGTTAAAGAAAAGTCTGCAACTAATTTTTATACATCTATTCAAAACAGTAAATCAAAACCTTTCAATCGTCTTTTAACAGCACTTGGTATAAGGCACGTTGGAAAAGAAACGGCAGATCTTTTAGCAGGTGAATTTGAGTCTTTAGATGCAATGAAAGAAGCTTCATTAGAACAACTTTCAAATATTGAAGGAATTGGCGGAATTATTGCTCAATCAATTTATGATTACTTTAGAGATGAAAATAATCTTACCATGATTGAAGAGTTAAGGCTTGCTGGGGTTAACCCTACATCTAAAGCCAAACCAAAGTCTGATAAATTGGCAGGAAAAACTTTTGTTCTGACGGGAACATTACAAAATATGACAAGAGATGAAGCAAGTGCATTAATTAAATCTCATGGCGGGAAAACCGCATCATCAGTGTCAAAAAAGACTTCTTATGTTTTAGCCGGAGAAAATGCGGGTTCAAAATTGGACAAAGCTCAAGATTTAGGTGTTATAATATTGACAGAAAATGATTTTCTTGAAATGATAAAACAATAAAAAGGGAATTTTATTATGAAGATTTTACAGATAGACGGGATAAAAGGTTTAGTCACTGCGGCATTTATAGGTATCTGTCTTTTTGCAGGTTTTGTACTATTCCCAGGAATGGTTGCAATGCATTTCTGGAACAGATATTTGGTGAATTTATATATGTTTCCTCAATTAAGTTTGTTTCAAGGTGTTTTGTTGTGGGGAATTGTGGCTGTTTCTTATTGTATACTATCAAAAAGCGGACTCGCGGTTTCATTTAGAAGTACGCCCGAGTTAAGCGAAGAAGAGCTTGAGGCTATTATTAAAACAGCAAAAATTTCTTCCAAAATGAGAATAATGAATAAATTAATGTCTAAAGCCGATAAAGTTGAAATTCATAAAAATTCTAAGGAAGATAATGAAACTTCTTATGTATCCTCACCGATTTCTTTAAATAAAACTGATTCTGTTGAAAAAATCGAAGATGAAAAGGTTTCTAATATAAAATAACAGTTAGTAATGGAGGTTATTTATAAAAAAGATTATTGCAGGTTCAATGCTTGCCGCTATGCTTGTGACTACACCGTTTATGTTTTCGCCTGTCAGTGCAATTAATTCAGATAAGGATTCTGAAAGAGGTTGGATTTCAGTTTCATATACGGCAGAAAAAGAGGTATCACCTGATACAGTTGAGATTTCGATTGCTGTTAAAACTGATGACAAGCACTCTATGCAGGAAGCTGTCAGAAAAAACAAAGAAATATCAGATAAGGTTTATGCGTATGTGAAAACTTTTATTAACCCTGAAAATAAGGATTATGTAAAGACTTCAAATTTCTCTGCTTATCCTGAATATACATATAGCAGCGGTAAAAGATATCTTGATAAGTATTCAGTATCGAATAATATTATTGTGCATACAAAATACGTTGATAAGATTTCAACGCTGATTGATAAATCTTTAAATCTTGGAGCAACAAATGTTGACAGTTTGAATTTTAGCTTATCTGAAAAAGATAAAGAATGTGCGGAATTATTAAAAACAGCCGCAACAAATGCAAGAAAAAGAGCTGATATTGTAGCATCTGCTTCAGGTTCAGTTGTAACGGGTATCAGAAATATTGACACATCATGTTCTGTTAATAGAGCAGGCAATTACAATTATGCAAGAAATACTTTGATGATGGCAAAATCAGCAGGCGCAATGGAAGATGCGGCAGTTCCGGAGGCTTCTCCAAATATTGAAGCAGGGGTAATAAGAGTTTACTCAAATGTTAATGCAAGTTATTATTTAAAATAACTTTAGTTTTAAAAAAGGCGACCCGATTTCTAATCGGGTCGCCTTTTTAACCATATTTTTTATTATATATTTACCTCTATTAAAGCTTTCTTTTACCGTTGTTAAGCCATGGAGCTGAGTCTAAGTCATTTATGTTGTATTTTAGCAAATAATCGCTTCCGTCTTGTTTGTAAACCTTATCTGTAGTAGTTTTGTTACTTACTGGTTTTGTTGCTTGAGTTTTTTGAGCAGGTTTTTTATTGTAGTTAGCTGAAGCTGCACTTGCTATAATTTGAGTTTGAAATAGTAATAAAGCCATTACAATTGCAAATTTTTTCATCGTTTTATCTCCTGATTAGTATATATACTAGTATTGTAACATAGATATTATTTTTCCGCAATTATCTAATTTTGCTCTTCCGTTTAAGCCTTCCAATTCGATTAAGAATGCTGCGCCAACCAAGTTTCCGCCTGCTTTTTTGACAAGTGAGCAAGCAGCCTTAGCGGTTCCTCCTGTTGCAAGTAAATCATCAACTACAAGAACATTAGCTCCTTTTTCGATAGCATCTGCGTGGATTTCAATTGAATCAGAACCGTATTCCAAATCGTATGATTCTTTGATGGTTGCTGCGGGAAGCTTATTGGGTTTTCTGATTGGAATAAATCCGCAGTTAAGTTTATAAGCCATCGGCATACCGAAAATAAATCCGCGGGATTCAATACCTGCGATATAGTCAATTTTGTATTCTTTATACGCGTCACAAAGATAATCAACCATTGCTTTCATTGTTTGAGCATCTTTAATCCCTGTTGTGATATCTCTGAAAATTATACCTTTTTTCGGGAAATCAGGTACCGCTCTTATTTTATCTTTTACGTCTTCAATTGTTAATGTTGTCATTTATATTTCTCCTATTTTGCTATCAGTAACTTTTTTAGTTCTTCTTTTGCTTTTCTGATTTTTTCTTTGGCTTTTTGAATGGCATGTTCATGCTGAATCAGTCCGTGAGCTGTTTTACCCCAGTTCATGTCTTTTTTCATAAACAGTATTTTGGTACCGATAAATAGTACCAGCGGGAACCAAATTACAAGCAGATAAACGGATGTGTAAACTGCTTGGATAAAAGCATCTGTCCTTGGAAGGTTATCGTATCTTCTAAGACTGTATCTGCATGCCATAAAAAATCCAAATCCGATAATGCACCCCATTATGCCTGAGGACATCAATATATGAGGGTTTGCATCTTTTAGTAATATTTTCATAATAAGTATGCCGATTTCAATAATAAACCATGCCGGCATGATAAATTGGGAAATGTAGGCTATCATATCAAGTCTTGCGCGCATAGACATTTTTTTAGATGTAAGAATATCCCAGAAGTATTCAAGATATCTTCTTATTGTTCCTTCAAGCCATCTTCTTCTTTGTTTATAAAGCGGTGCAATATACATAATCCCTTCTTCATAAACAGCAGTGCCATGGCAGAATCTTACGTCCCAGCCTTTTATGTGAAGTCTTGTTGACATGTCAAGATCATCAGTGATTGTGTAATTATTCCAGCCTCCTATATCTTCTAATGCGCTTCTTTTGATGAGTTCACCGTTACCGCGAAGCTCAACAGCACCTTTTATGGAATCTCTTCCGACTTGGAAGTGGGTATCTATTGTCATTTCGTTGTTTTGACAGCGGGTTAAAAGATTTATGTCTTTATTTCTTACAATTTTTCTTGCCTGAACTGCTCCGACATCTTTTGGTTCAAGTTCGTAAACAAGATTTGTCAAAAAATCAGGCTCCATTGTCGCATCAGCATCAAATACAAGGATTGCTTCACCTTTTGCAAATTCTAACGCATCGTTTAATACTGCGGATTTGCCAGGAAAAGCGTCTTTCGGACGAATAAACGCTATGACTTTGTTAGGAAATTCTTTTTCCAAATCTTTTAAAACAGATGCTGTGTTATCGGTACTTCTATCGTCAATTGCGATTATTTCAAAATTAGGATAATCCAGATTTAAAACTGTTCTAACGGTGTTTGCAATAACAGATTCCTCGTTATGTGCAGGAATCATTATACTTACAAACGGTTTGTAATTTTCATTTTTTACTTGCGGGGTTTTACGGTTTATTCGCTGTTTTATTTTGTATGCAATATTTGTAAATAAAGCGTAAGTCGCCATTAATGATACTAATATTGCTAACCCCCAAACCGTATAACTTTGGAATATATAAATAAATGCTGTTAATCCCAAAACTATTAAGAATAATAATATTCTCTCTTTCATATCCACCTAATCTTTTTCTTACTATTCCAATATATATATTAGCAGAAAAATCCTAATAACACTTATTTATTAAGTATATTGATACAATTATTTTTCTGCTTTCTTGGATATATACCCGTAAAATATCAATCGTTAAGAGGTTTTTTGGGTTAATAAGTGTTAAAATTCTTTAAGAGTGTTGCATTCAAAGAAATTTTTTATATAATAAAAGAGTACACAAGAAAAGGAGTTTTATTATGAACAAAGAAGAATTAGTACAAGAAATTTCTAAAAAAGCTAACGTTACACAAAAAGAAGCTGCTGAAGTTTTATCTTCATTAATTGATACAATTCAAAAAACAGTTTCTAAAGGTAAAAAAGTTACTTTAGTAGGTTTCGGTACATTCGAACCACGCAAGAGAGCTGCTAGAACAGGTAGAAACCCTCAAACAGGTAAAGAATTAAAAATCCCTGCTAAAACAGTTCCTGCTTTCTCAGCCGGTAAAAAATTCAAAACTGTTGTTAACGGAAAATAGTTTTTAATTTTTAAATAAAACTAAAGTTTTGAACCTCGATAGCTTTATCGGGGTTCTTTTTGTTAGCAAATGCATTTACCCCTTTTGTGGTATAATAGTGAATATGAATAGGGAGAAGTTTTATGTTGGATAGTATATTAGCAGGTTTGATAAGCTGGATAGAAGGTGTAATTACGGCAATGGGACCGTCAGGTATTGCATTGTTAATGGCAATCGAGTCATGTAATATTCCGCTGCCTTCTGAAGCCGTACTGCCTTTTGCAGGATATTTGGTGAGCAAAGGTGAAATGGGCTTCCATGCTGCCGCTTTTGCAGGTGCAATCGGTTGTGTTTTAGGTTCAATTCCGTCTTATTATCTTGGGTATTTCGGCGGCAGACCGTTTTTTGAAAAATACGGAAAATATGTTTTGGTATCAAAAAAGGATTTGGATGAAGCCGATAAATGGGTTGATAAATACGGAGATTGGGCATTTTTTATTTGCAGAATGCTTCCTGTCATAAGAACTTTTATCTCTCTTCCTGCTGGGATTTTAAAGGCAAGAAAACGAACATTTTTTACCTTAACGTTTTTAGGTTCTTTGGTGTGGAGTTATGTGCTTGTTTATGTCGGGGTTAAGCTTGGCGAACATCTTGATAAATTGAAATCAATTTGGCACAAGTTTGACATAGTAATTATTTCCACTTGTTTAATACTAGGCGGAATTTATGTGTGGAAACATATCAAACACTTAAAAGAAGAATAGTTACTTATCCAAATAGTGTTGCAAACATGCCAATTTGGGCAAATAGAGCTATGATTTTAGATGTCAGATTTTTTAGCAATAACAAGTGCATTAGATAGTGCTATGCCTCCGCTTTGGTGCGGTCTGTTTACGATTTGACCGTTAACGTACATTACCGTTGAACCTCCGCCGTCAAGGTTGATAGCATTCGTGCAGCCTAGAGATTTCATCAGGTTTGCAAGTTCAACAAGTGTCAAACCGATAGAACTGCCCTCTCTTCCGTCTGCTGCGACTAAAATCAGGTCATTGTCTTTTGTGTACCCTATAGCCGTCCTCGGGTTTCGTCCCCCTATAGATTGAAGCTTTTGGGCAGTCATATCGATAAATATTTGGTTATCCTTAACTAAGTATGGTCCTCCACTTATTATATGCTTAACGTTTTCCCATTTTGGGTTGGTGTTAATCTGTATATCAACTTCTTTTGCTCCGAAAAGTTTGCTAAGTTTTGATTTCGGCCCGACAAGAACATATCCGTTTTCAGGAATGGAAAGGGGATTGGCGGACGCAGCCGTAATTTTATTTCCAACTATTTGTAATTGGACACCATACTGAGGTGAGGCAGGAGCGTATGCCCCCCAATCCCGAGTGTATGCTAAAATATATGAGGATAACATTCTTGGCTGATTTATATTGTCAATTTTAATAATTTCGTTATTGCCTGTAATTTTTGCGTCAAGCTGAACCCTGCCAACATCGTAACCGTTGTCAAAGATCCCCAGGGCAGCTCTATCGTAAATCGGTCCTGTGTAGATTTTTTTGTCAATCATGAGAGTACCTAACGGAACTCCTGTTTGCGGTTTAAAAAATCCTCCGTTTATTGCGGCAATTGCATTGTTATTTTGTGCAATATTCCGAAGTGTTCTTCTGTGCGGCAGTGTTTTTGAAGCTGTTGCAGGTCTTACCTCATAACCTGCTGCGACTTTTTGGTTAACTTCTACAATATTAATTCTCACAGGGCGTCCGCTGTAGTATTTAACCATTCTGACATGTTTTATACCGTCAGCTACGGCATTTACTTTTAACCCTTTGTATTTTTGGGTGATTCTTGCGTCAAATTTTTCTTTTTTTACTGTCGGGTTAAGTTCGTCTAATATATAAGAACCCGCTTGCTTTAGGGTAGGTGCTGTGATAACGGAATTAGCAAGTAAATCGTTTGCTAAAATCGGCGGCTGAAATAAAGTATTTGTGAGGTAAAATAGTGTAAAAAGCGAAAATGTCAGAACATATTCGCATGTCCTCAGCGGAATAATAAATTGTTTGCGCTCGATTAATGTATCCATAGCATCACCTGTAGGGTTTTGGTAACTCGGATACCTTTTTGTTTTTAGAGTGGTGTGGGGAATAACACTCGTCAGAAGCCTATGAGGGCAAATAGGGTGTTCCTACTATTATTGTAACATATTTTTACAAGTGCTTCAATCCTTTTGAGAGTAAGGCTTTTACAAAACTAAATAATGGCAAAGTTACACTAATTTGAAGCAGCTGGGCGGCTTAGCAGCTGAGAAGCTTAGAATTTATCGTCACCCTGAACTTGATTCAGGGTCTATCAATGCCAATAATTACCCCTTACGGGACGAACCAACAATGATAGTTTCCGTGTCGGGGCACGGAATGACTATAATTTATGGTTATTAAGACTGTTAGTAGCAAATTACCCCGTGCGGCGAGCACCCCGCGGAGCGCGTTAATCTCGCAAAATGCAAGGTAATTGGTGGCATAATGCCCCGTCAAAAATTTCTCAAGTGTAACCGGGACCCCATACATTTACCCCTCGGCGTCGACAGGAGCGCGTAAGATTTTTTCTATTGCTTCGCGTGCTGTGAATACAAGTGATTCGGGTACGTTATCTATGACGGTCAGTTGACGCAGTACATCGACTACGCGCTTAAACGCTCTTACAATGTCGCCCTCTCCGATTTCGATTTGCTCTGAAACGGTTTCCCATTCGGCACCTTCAACCCAAAGTTCTATAAGCGATGAGAAATATGGGTTAATATTCAACGGAGCATCAATATCGTGGCGGGTTTGGGCTTTGTAGAGTTTTTTCTTGATGTTTCTTATCAGGTTGAGGGTTTTCCTTATGGGTTCAGAGAACGGTATATAAGGGATTTCTATTCTTAATTCTTCTGTCGTGATTGCGCAGATTACCCCTGCAAGCTGGGATGGAGTAAGGTTTTCCAGAACTCCTGAGAAAATAATTTCTGCAAGGAAAAGTTCATTTTCTGATCGGAGTTGGGAGGTCGTTTTTCCTCGCTCTGTCGGGTAATCATTTTTTAAATATCCGTATTCTTCAAGTACGGCGCGGTGAGCAAGGAATTTGTTCCAGTAAATATCTTTTTGGCGTTCAATTTCATGTTCAAGTTTTTGTTTTTTTGATTGTATTCGTTTAATTACTTCAATATTTTTAGCGTGTTTTTTGTAGTGTTTGCAAAGGTCGCACGCATAACTTTGTAATTTCTTTAAATCCGCTTTGTTGCGTTCTCCAAATTCAATAACTTCAGGGGAAAGCGACCTGTGTTTAGCTTTTTCCTGACGGAGAATTTTTTTATAAGTTTGCCTGTTTTGAACATATAAAAATCTTAGTTTGTCGTATTCAAAGAGCTTTTCGTCAGTATGCTTACTTGGACATACAAAGTTTCTTTCTGCAATTTCTGCGTCATACTGTTCAAGCTGCGCAAGAATAGGTTTTAATCTGAAATCAGATGAGTAGTAGCCAAAACTTTTCAGGATAAGTTCTTTGGCTTCATCTTGTGTAAATCTTTGCAGCAAATTAAGCACCATTGAGTAACTTGGCGAGAACTTGCTTTCTAATGGATTAGAACCGCTTAATACAAGTTCAGCGACCTCTTCAGGGGTTTGGAAAGAGGTACCGATGATTGTTACATATCCGACTTCATCCATCCCCCGGCGGCCTGCACGACCTGACATTTGCAAGAACTCATTTGCCGTAAGCATTCTGTGACCTGAGTCTGTTCTTTTGCTTGTTGAACTTATAACGGTTGAGCGGGCAGGCATATTAATTCCTGCAGCAAGCGTTTCTGTTGCGAAAACAACTTTTATAAGCCCTTGTTGGAAAAGTTTTTCTACAAGGTTTTTCCATGCCGGTAAAAGCCCTGCGTGGTGTGATGCTACCCCTTGAATTAAGTATTCAATATGTTTGTTGCCATAAAGATGCGGGTTTTCTGCTATATATTCATCAATAAAATCTTTTATTCTGATTTGTTCGGCTTTTGTATTTAAACCTAAGCCTGAGCATTTTTCCATTTGCTCGTCGCATTTTTTGCGGGAGAAGGTGAAATATATTGCAGGAAGCATGTCGTTGTCTGCCAGGTTTTTTATAATTTGTTTAACGTAAGTTTTTTTTCGTTTATCTTTTCCTTTTGCCCACTGAGGTTTTTCAGGACGGATTTTTTTGTTAAGTTTACCGTCAGGTGTCAATAGCGGCAGAAGTTTAAACGGTTGGGAGCTGTCAAAATAATGAAATCTTAACGGAACGGGGCGAAAATCCGTATTAACAAGTTTTGTTTTTGAATGAACTGTATTAATCCAGTTTGTAAGTTCATCGCAATTTGCAACAGTAGCTGATAGCGCGATTATTTGGATATTTGTCGGGCAGTAAATTATACTTTCTTCCCAGACGGTGCCTCGCTGTTCGTCGTTCATATAGTGAACTTCATCAAGTACTACGTATCTGACATCTTTTAAGTTATCTGCTACAGCTCCGAAATTTGTTCCATAGAGCATGTTGCGAAAAACTTCAGTTGTCATAATAACGATTTGAGCGCCACGGTTTATTGAGGTATCTCCTGTTAAAAGTCCGACTTTGTCAGAACCGTATTTCTCGCTAAAATCGTAAAATTTCTGGTTTGAAAGAGCCTTTAGCGGGGTTGTGTAAAAAATTCTTACACCCTGCTCAAGTGCTTTATGTATGGCATGCTGAGCTATAACCGTTTTACCTGCCCCGGTTGGTGCGCAAACTACAACGCTTTCTCCGTTATTTATAATCTCGCATGCTTCTTTTTGAAAATCGTCCAACTCAAATGGAAACTCGTACATGTATTTATCCCTTAAAATGCTATTCCTATTCTTATTATATCATCTTTTTAAGATATTATGTATTTTTGTTACAAATTATAAGAAAATTGTCAAAAAAAAATATTTACGCTTATTTAAGTGTTTAGCTAAATAAAGAAAGGTATGACAGATGAAAGTAGATTTTAATTCACAAGCCCCAAAATCAACCCCCCAGTTTGGACGTATTGATATCGGTTCAGCTGAGTCAACTTTAAGAAAAGTCTTCAAACCGAAAGAATGGAAAGAGTTTGCAAAACTTATAGAAGAACAAAAAGCAAATCCTGTTGGGATAAACCTTTTTGGATATAACAATTCTAATAAAATATCTGCAAACATTTTTACAGAGGAGCTATGTATGCCTAATTCTTTTTGTAAATCTTATAGTCAGAGATTTTTGGAATCTCAACTAAAGTTTATAAAAAGATGTTGTAAATATGCAAATGATATGCGTGATAAATTAGAAGCTATGAGAAGTGTTAATGTAGACGAAATTATAAATAGTGCAAGAAAATAAAGGAGAAAAATATGCAAGTAGGTTTAAATTCACAAAACAGAGTAAATCCCCAATTTGGTATGGCAATTAAATCAACCCCGGAAGCTTTAGACAGATTAAGTAAAAAATTTAAAAAAGTTGGCGATTGGGTTGAGTTTGATAAATTAGTAACAAGAGAAAACAACAATGATGTAGCACATGTTTTATTATCAACAGGTAATAACGGAAAATTAGTCGCTCAGGTTGGTCCTCGTACATTTATAGAAGGAGTTTTCGGCGGTCCAATTAAAGCTATTAAAAAGGCTGTAGCCAGTGCTGAAGATATTAGAACAAGACGTGATGCAGTAAATTTAGAGGCTGATGCTGATTATATAAGTACTATCAGAAGCAGAGTGGAACATTTACCTTCTCAATTTGACGAATAACAAATAATTTAAAAGACTCCGAAAAGCTCGGAGTCTTTTTTGGGTTGTATAAATTGATTTGGATTTTATATTTTATCAAATCCTGTGTATTTTCTAAGAACTTCAGGAATAATAATTGTTCCGTCTTCTTGCTGGAAGTTTTCGATAATTGCAGCAAATGTTCTGCCGACAGCAAGTCCTGAACCATTAATTGTATGGATAAATCTTGTTTTTCCTGTGGCTTTTTCTTTGTAACGAATGTTTGCTCTTCTTGCTTGATAATCGCCGTAATTTGAGCAGCTTGAGATTTCTTTATAAGTACCGTATGATGGCATCCAGACTTCTAAATCCCAGCATTTATTAGCTGAAAATCCGATATCAGCAGTACATAAAGCTACTTTTCTATATGGAAGTCCTAATAATTGCAACATTCTCTCTCCGTCTGCCGTCAATTTTGCGTGTTCTTCTGCTGATGTTTCAGGAGTTGTGTATTTAACCATTTCGACTTTGTTAAACTGGTGAACTCTGATAAGTCCTCTTGTATCTTTACCTGCTGAACCTGCTTCACGTCTGAAACAAGGAGTGTATGCCGTCATATATTTAGGCAGGTCGTCTTCAGATAGGATTTCGCCTGAATAAATATTTGTAACAGGAACTTCTGCTGTCGGAATCAGATATAAATCTTCATCAACACATTTGTACATATCTTCTTTGAATTTTGGTAATTGTCCTGTGCCTGTCATTGTAGCAGCGTTTGCCATAAACGGAGGTAAAATTTCTTCATAGCCTTCGTTTTCAGTATGTTCATCTAAGAAAAAATTGATAATAGCACGTTCTAACTTTGCACCTTTGCCTCTGTACAATGTAAATCTTGATTGAGAAAGTTTTACACCGCGTTCAAAATCAACAAGATTTTTTTCTTCGCATAAATCCCAGTGAGCTTTTGGGTCAAATGAGAATTTAGTAGGCTCACCCCAGATTGAAACTACGACGTTATCATCTTCTGATGTGCCGATTGGAGTTGTTTCATCAGGAATATTTGGGATATGAAGCAAAATATCTCTTTGTTTAGCATCAAGTTCATTTTGTTTTTCTTCTAATTCTTTTATTTCATCTCCGAGTTGACGAACTTCTTCTTGAATAGCGTCGGTATTTTCACCATTTTTCTTCATAAGTCCGATTTTTTGTGATTCGGATTTCCTTTTTGCTCTTAATTCGTCAGCTTGGGTTTGAATTTTTCTTCTTTCTTCGTCTATTTTTATAACTTCATCAATTGATAATTCAGGATTTCTTCTTTTTAAAAGTTCGTTAATCTTTTCCGGATTTTCTCTAATAAGTTTAATATCAAGCATTTTTGCCTCTTTCTTTTTTAATAAACAGCAAATTTATTTTAGTTTAAATATATTTTATAATCAAGCAGGATAATATCGATTTTGGGGTTAATAATTTGCAATAATTTAAGAATAATGTATAATATTATTGCTAAAGGGAGATGTGATGTTTAAAAAATTGGTAAAACAATTAAGAGAAGATAAGGTTGTCAATTCGGACAACAGGGTTACTTCGCCGATTGAATCGTTAAAAAATCAGGCAAAAATTAACTTCTTAAAAAACTTATCAAAGCATGCCCTTAATATGTACGAAAGAAAAACAGATATAAATAATTTTACCCGTTTGGTGTTGTCTGACCCTGAAAATACTTCTCATAACCAAATAGTAGATGAGCTTTTTGCAGGAAAGAATCCATTAAGTGATGAGGCTTTATTTGACCTGTCAGAAAATAAACGATTTCTTGACGATTTGGGTCTGTAAATCTTATTTGAGCCTTTATTTTTCCCCTTGAAACTTTTTCCTGTTCGGTGTATAATTTTTTCATAAGAAGAGATAGGAGTAAAAAATGTTCGAACGTTTTACAGAAAAAGCAATAAAAGTTATTATGCTTGCTCAGGAAGAAGCTCGAAGACTCGGTCATAACTTTGTCGGAACCGAACAGGTTTTGTTGGGGTTAATCGGCGAAGGTACGGGTGTTGCCGCTAAAACTCTTAAGTCTATGGGGGTTAACCTTAAAGACGCAAGAACAGAAGTCGAAAAAATTATCGGCAGAGGTTCCGGTTTTGTAGCGGTTGAAATTCCGTTCACACCTCGTGCTAAAAGAGTTTTGGAACTTTCTTGGGATGAAGCAAGACAATTAGGTCATAATTATATCGGAACAGAACACCTTTTGTTAGGCTTAATTCGCGAAGGTGAAGGTGTTGCCGCCCGCGTTCTTGAAAATTTGGGTGTTGACTTAAACAAAGTTAGAAGTAATGTTGTTAAGATGCTTGGCGAATCAAAACCGACTGCTTCTACTGGTTCTTCAAGCTCATCATCTTCAAGTTCATCATCAAGCTCTGGCGGAAAAACTAAGACTCCAAGCCTTGATGAATTTGGCAGAGATTTAACTCTTGCGGCTCAAGAACTTCGTCTTGATCCGGTTGTCGGCAGAGAAAAAGAAATTGAACGTGTTATTCAAATTCTTGCAAGACGTACCAAAAATAATCCAGTTTTACTCGGTGAACCTGGTGTTGGTAAAACTGCTGTAGCAGAAGGGCTTGCTTTAAGAATTGTTAATGCGGAAGTTCCAGATATTTTAGACGGTAAAAAAGTAATCCAGTTAGATATGGGGCTTTTGGTTGCAGGTACAAAATACCGCGGTGAATTTGAAGAACGTCTTAAAAAGATTATGGACGAAATTCGCCAGGCAGGTAATGTAATTCTTGTAATTGATGAAATGCATACTTTAATTGGCGCAGGCGCAGCAGAAGGTGCAATTGATGCAGCGAATATCTTAAAACCTGCATTATCACGCGGTGAAATTCAGGTAATCGGTGCAACAACTTCTGATGAATACAGAAAATATATCGAAAAAGATTCAGCTTTAGAAAGACGTTTTCAACCTGTTATGATTGATGAACCGTCAATCGATGAATCTATCGAAATTATTAAAGGCTTAAAACCAAAATACGAAGAACATCACAGATTAATTATCTCTGATGATGCTATAGTTGCGGCTGTTAAATTATCAAGCAAATACGTTAATGACAGGTTCTTACCTGATAAAGCTATTGACGTAATTGATGAAGCAAGTTCAAAAGTTCGCTTGAAGGTTTCTAATCTTTGCCCTGAAGCTAAAGATCTGGAAAAACAGTTAAAATCTTTAATAAAAGAAAAAGAAGAGGCTATCAGAAATCAAGAATTTGAAGAAGCTTCTCAACTTCGTGATGACGAAGCTGATTTAAGAGATGAAATCAGAGAAGTTACTGCAAAATGGCGTGAAGAGCATGAGGCAAATAAGCCGATAGTTACTGCTGAAAATGTTGCAGAAGTTATTGCAATGATGACAGGTGTCCCAGTTACAAAACTTACAGAAGGCGAATCGGAAAGATTGTTGAAGCTTGAAGATACTCTTCATCAACGTGTAATCGGGCAGCATGATGCTATAGTTGCAATTTCAAAAGCAATCAGACGTGCAAGAGTAGGTTTAAAAGCTCCAAACAGACCAATCGGAAGCTTTATCTTCTGCGGTCCTACAGGGGTTGGTAAAACAGAACTGGCTAAAGCACTGGCAGAAGCTATGTTTGGCTCGGAAGATAACATGCTTCGTGTTGATATGTCAGAGTTTATGGAAAAACATTCAACTGCAAAACTTATCGGTTCACCTCCGGGGTATGTTGGGTATGACGATGGCGGTCACTTATCAGAACTTGTAAGAAAGAAACCTTACTCTGTTGTGTTATTTGATGAAATTGAAAAAGCTCACCCTGATGTATTTAATATCATGCTTCAAATCCTTGACGACGGTCGTTTGACTGATTCTAAAGGAAGACACATCAGTTTTAAAAATACCGTAATAATCATGACATCTAACGTTGGTGCAAGCATGATTCAAAATACTTCAAAATTAGGTTTCTCTACTGCTGAGGATGAGTCTAAAGACAAATACGAAAAACTTAAAGATACAGTTTCAGAGGAAATGAAAAAGGCATTCAGACCTGAGTTCTTAAACAGAATTGATGAAACTATCGTATTTGCTCATCTTTCTAAAGAAGAAATCAGACAAATTGTTGACCTGATGTTGAAAGATTTATTCAAACGTTTGGCTGAAAAAGAACTGAATGTTGAAGTAACTGACGAAGTTAAAGATCATTTGGCTGAGAACGGATACTCAGAAGCTTACGGTGCTCGTCCGTTAAGACGTTTAATTCAACGTAAAATGGAAGACAGTCTGGCAGAAGAAATCCTTTCAGGTAAATACGGTCCGGGTGATACAATAAAAGTTACACTTGTTGATGGTAAAATTTCTTTTGAAAAAGCGACAAAACGTCGCTCAAGAAAAGTATCAGAAGAAGTTTCAACTACTGTAGAATAATTAGAATAAAAGCGGACGGTGGTGATTTCACCGCCGTCCGCTTTTATATATTTATAATCGGTCTAAAACTTCAGGTTTTAAAACTTTTAAGTCTACAAGTATTTTTGCATATTCTTCCATTGGTCCGTTTTCTTTTAACCAACTGTGATCTGCTGCGTAAGAGCTTCTTAATATTTTATTAAATTCTTCTCTGTTTTTAAATATATTAATAGCTCTGTCAAGTGCGTTGGCAAATTCGTATCTGTTATGTTTAAGCGCATCCCAATAGTTATCAAATTTAGGTCTAAAGTTTGCAAATATCGCGTTAACTCCGTCGGTTAAGCCGTCAGTTAATCCGCCGACTTTGTTAACAATCGGAATAGCTCCACTAAATGCTGCTATTTCTTTATGAACAAGTCCGCAAGGTTCAAACCAACTTGACATAATTGTAAAATCTGACATTAGTTTGCAGCCGTCATATCTTCCGGGTTCTGAAAACACTCTGGCAAAGACTATTCTGTCAGCAGCTTTTTGTCCGTATTTTTGTGCGATTCTTCGTTTTACGTCAAGTAATTTTTCTATAAATACTTTATCACCTACACCTTGAGCGTAGAATACAGGTAAATTATCTTCTCCATGGTGTCTTTCAAGTATTTCTTCAATTGATTCTGCGAAAATATCAAGTCCTTTTTGGTCTACAATTCTGCCTGCTGTTGAAAATACCGCCGTGTCTTTTGTTACTCCTTCAAGGTTTGTCATGTCCGCAAGTTCGACATTTAAAGGATTTCCTTGATGGTTTCTTGCCATATCGACTTCGGTTTTTACTTTATTTAAATAAACTTCTTTGTTATGGTTGTGGATATCTACTATATCATCACCGTTTTTTGGAACTCTTAGTGAGCCTTTTTCAAGACCTACTGCTTCTTCAATTTTATTTGCTACAGCTTTTGTAAGAGAATTATTAACTTTATCGCAACCGTTTGTTATCGGACGATAGCTTGTATTTTCTCTTGAAACTAACTCCGGGTTAAGACCGTTTTGTCTTGCAATATATTTCAAATGTTCAAAGTCGCTGTATTCGTGGTATCTGGCACGCATTCTGAATATATCGTGGTTATCTCCGCCAAATCCGCTGTGAGAAGCCATTTCATGTCCGTAATTTTTTGACACGGGTACTATAACATCTGAGTATGCTGCTGCCATTGTTTGTGGGTTAAGGTTGTTTCCGTGGAATAATCCGTTTAACGAATCGGCATTTAATCCTGTATATTGCGGCATCCAAGCATTTTTTGTAATCATTGCGGCATGTTCGCCAAACATTATATTAAGCAATTTTGGTTGTGAGTGCCATACGTTGCCTGATAAGTTCGCATTATGCATAATTGTCATAACAGGTGTGTTATACATTTTATCTGCAATTGCAGGATCTAATCCGAAGAATCTTTTAGCTGTAGTCAGCAGTTTCATCATCGCACTTATACCGCCTGTTTGCCAATCGTTACCTATAATAAGATCGGCTCTTAACTGTTGAGTTGAGCTTTCGGCATTTCTTAAAAGATGTTCATAGAAGAATTTATCAAAGTATGCAAATCTTTCGGTTTCTCCTGCTTCGTGCGTAAGGTTATTATAAATATTTTTAGCACTTCCGTCTACTACAGGTCCGTCCATTCGGAATTTATCTGATTTATAAAATACCGCGTCATATTTTATTGTTGCGAGAGGCTCTGTAATTCCTTCATCCGGTGCATATTTAACTTTTAAAATTCCGGAATCTATTTCAAACGGTTCTCCTTTTGATATTGCTTCATTTATTTGTTCTGCCAGGTCTTTTTGAAGCCAAGTTTTTAAATGTGCAAAATCTACAGCTTGCTCCATATCATGTGCCATATATAATTCAACAGCTTCATTTGTCCTGCCGTTTTCTGTATAAATCGGAAGGTGCATTGTGTCTATTTTTTCTAAATTTGCTAAAGGCTTTTTGGATTTTGAGCTTATATAATTAAATGTTCCGTCTGCTTGTCTTACAATTGAATAGTAAACATTATCTTCGACTTGTCCCAAGTATAACGGAGTATCTACTATTAGTCTGGATTGTTGTTTACCGTTAATTATTGCTCCTAAATTAGCAAGTACTTCTCTTGGAACAACAGACATCCCGCCGGTGCTTGTGAAGTTTTTAAATTCGGAGGTCGGCATTCTTACCATAATTTCCTCCGGCGGAATTAATTTGGAGCGGTCGACAATTCCAAAAATTCGCCTTGCTGATTCTGTTCTAAGGCTGCTTTCTAAATCCCAGGTATGTTTTCCGTAGCCGTTTAATACAGAAGCCAAATTAAGCTGCATTCCATTGACTTCAACAGTTTGAAGGTTTATTTCTTGCAGTCCTGTGGCTTTTACCTGTTGAATTGGTGTGTGCTCGCTTGCGACTTTGCTTCTAAGGTCTCCAATTTGACCGTCTTGCCATTTTCCAAGATCTTTTATCTGTCTGTCTTTAGCTTCAAGCGCTCTATTAACTTCTTCTGATAATGTATCAACTGATTCTTTTATTTTTTTATCAAAACCTGTTGATAAGGTGTCAATAGCTGATTTTACTTCTTTTTCAACTGTTGTTGCTATATCTGCTGTCGGTTTTTGAAGTGTTTCTTGAATCTGTGAGAGTTCAGATGTTGTTCTGTTTAAATCTTTGGTTAATTTTGTTATATTCTTGTTTAATTTGCCGTTTTTAATTGCGATAACTGATGTTACTCCAAGTGATGCCAATGCAATTGCGGAGCTTACATAAGTTAGAGTTTTGTTATTATTCTGATTGCGTGGGTGGGTGAGTATTAAAGCTTTATTTTCAGCGGGTTTTACTTCTTGCTTTTCGTTAAATTGTTTTATTAAGTTTGTGCTGTTCGCTCCCTTAAAGCTTATTTTAGAAATCTTACTCATAAGCGGGACCCCTTTCGTTTACATATAAAACTCTAAATATTTTTTTTTGCTGTTCTTTTTGTGAAACCAAAATTATTGTTACAATTTTAAATATTATGCAGATAAGCGTATTCTATAATAATAAAAAGTTCTTGTAAAGTAGAATTTTGGGTAATTTGTTGAAAATTTTTTGTTTTGTACAATAATAAATTTATCAAAAGAAGGAGTGTTATTATGTTAGAAAGAATTGAAAAGTTACAAATCGCGATTTTAGGTTTGTTATTGGCATTTGGACTTATTGTTGCCGTTAAATCAGGGGTTTCTCCGTTTGCAAAAAATTCTGTATCTGTTACCGGTTCAGCTTGTGAAATTGTTGAATCTGATTCAGGTAATATTGAATTAAATCTTAGCGTAAGAAGACCTACAAAAACTCTTGCATATCAAGCTGCAAAAGCTCAAGTTCCGATTGTTTTAGACTATTTAAAATCAAAAGGTTTTGATACTGAAAAAGATGTTAACGTAAAATCAGTTTCAGGCTATGAAACTTACAGATATACCCAAAATGGAGTTAATACTAACGAAATAGCTTACTATAATCTTTCTCAATCAATTACCGTAAAATCTGATGATGTTAATAAAATAAAAGAAACAGCCTTGGATATTACCTCATTAATGGATAAAGGTATAGATATTGAAGCAAGGAATATAAGTTACTCTTATTCAGGATTATCTGATTTAAAGATTAAACTCTTAAATAAAGCTACAAATGATGCAAAACAAAGAGCTTCAGCTATGTTAAAATCAACTCATAATTCTGTTGGTAAAATTGAATCCGTCAGAATGGGTGTATTCCAGATTACGCCTGTAGATTCAACTGATGTTTCTGATATGGGAATTAATGATACCTCAACCATTGAAAAGAAAATTACCGCAGTATCAAATGTTACATTTAGGATAAAATAATAAAACTGAAATTTATATTGTCGGCGGAGAAACTTGTTTCTCCGCCGACTTTGTATTAAAATATAGCTATGGCAAGGCTTATCGGAATTTCAGATATACACGGCGAATATTATAAATTAGTTTCCGTTTTGGATAAAATTGCTCCTCAAAAAGATGATACGATTGTATTTATGGGGGATTATATTGACCGCGGTAAATATTCACGTCAGGTTGTTGATAAAATTATTGAAATGCAAGATGTTTGCAGTTGTGTTTATCTTATAGGTTCGCATGAGTATGCGCTTTTGCATGCTTCAACAGATGATTATTATAACTATCTTTTCTGGAATTACGGTGGAGATGCGACAGCTGAATGTTACGGTTCTTTTGAAAATATTTTCAAGGTACACAGTGAATTTTTTAATTCTTTAAAGCCTTATTATTTAACTGATGATTATTTATTTATCCATGCCGGTATAAGGGTCGGAGTACCTTTGGAAAACCAGGATTTAACCGATATGGTTTATATTAGAAGTGAATTTTATAACAGAAAACACGGCTTAAAACAAAAAGTAATATTTGGGCATACTGAATTTGATAAGCCCCAAGTTCAGGATGATAAAATTTGTATTGATACAGGATGCGGAAAATATAAAGATGCTCCGTTAACTGCGATTGTAATTGATAATGAAAATGAATATTTTGTTTCCTCAAAAGAGTAATGTTTGTATAATTTACGCATTCAAATTTCGCAGAAGATTTTTTCTGCAAAACTATAGTTGTCATACTTTCAAGTGATTGTTTGCCAGATTTCAAACGAAATTTTCGTTCTTGTCTTTTTTAATAACAAAATAAAGGAAGGCGTTACCCTTCCTTTATTTATGCGCTTGGCGCGATTCGAACGCGCGACCTATCCCTTAAAAGGGGAGTGCTCT